>NZ_RZRY01001000.1:0-1805 GCF_003998035.1 Mesorhizobium sp. M2A.F.Ca.ET.039.01.1.1
CCATAGCGCGCGGCAAGATCATCGAGCTCGATGTTTCCGTCGCTGAAGCCGCGCCGGGGGTCGAGCTGGTGATGACCTACCGCAATGCGCCGAAAATGTCGGTGCCTCCCGCGATCGGCATCACCAATCTGAAGGCGGCAGGCAACCACACGCTTCCGGTGATGCAGGACGCCGAAATCCGGTGGAACGGACAGGCGGTGGCCGTCATTCTGGCCGAAACCCGGGAACAGGCCGAACATGCCGCCACGCTGGTCCGGATTCGTTACGAAGCCCAGCCGTCACGCACGCGGTTCGAGGACGGCAAGAAAGTTGCAAGCACGCCGGACTCGATCCTGATCGAACGCAACCGGGTCGACAAGGGAAACGCTTCAAAGAAGCTGGCCGAAGCGGCGTACAAGGTCGATGCGGTCTACAGGACGCCGTGGCAGAGCCACAATCCGATCGAACCGCACGCCGCTACGATCGCCTGGCAGGACGGAAGGCTGATCGTTCACGACACGACGCAGATGATCCACGCAACGGCGGGGTCCCTGGCGAAGGTGTTCGGGCTGAAAGAGGCGGATGTCTTCGTCAGTTCACCCTTCGTCGGAGGTGGCTTCGGCGCAAAGGGAATGTGGGATCATCAGATCCTCGGCGCCGCCGCGGCGAAGCTCGCCGGGCGACCGGTGCGAGTCAGGCTTTCGCGGGCGAGCATGCACCGTCTTGTCGGCGGCCGCACCCAGACCGAGCAGCGCGTCGCGCTGGGGGCCGGTGCCGATGGAAAACTCACCGCCCTGTTGCACCATGGCTATGCCACCAAGCCGAAGCACAGCATATGCGACGAAGGCTTCAGCCTCACCGGGCGATCGCTCTATGCGTCCGGAAGCTTCGACATCGTTCAGCACCATGTCGATCTCGACCTCGTGGCCAACTCTTTCATGCGTGCTCCCGGAGAGGCTCCGGGAACTTTCGCGATCGAATGCGCGATGGACGAACTCGCTCATGAGCTCGGGATGGACCCGATCGAGTTGCGGCGTCGCAACGTCGCTTCCTGTGATCCGATCAGCGGCGCTCCCCATTCGCAGAGCGCCGTGATGACCGCGTACGACATGGGTGCCGAGCGTATTGGTTGGGTGGTGCGCGCCTCCGCGCCTCGTGCACGGCGCCAAGGGGAATGGCTGATCGGCATGGGCTGCGCGGGCAGAACCTTCCCTTTCGCCCGCATGCCCGGCACGTCCGCGCGCATCACCCTCGACGCTGGCGGTCGCGCGCATGTCGCAAGTGCCGCGCAAGAGATGGGAATGGGGACCGCGACCGTGCAGCGCCAGCACGCCGCGGACCGGCTCGGGCTGCCGCTCGACAGTGTGTCGGTGACTATCGGCGACTCCAGCCTGCCCTTCGCCAGCTTCGCCGGCGGATCGTCCCAGACAGCCTCGCTCGGCGCGGCTATCAGTGCAGCGAGCGGCAAGCTTGCAGCCGAGCTGTTGCGCCACGCGGGCAACGACACACCGCTGGCGGGGCTCAGGGTGGGCGAGGTCGAATTCGCCGACAGCGGGCTGCGCAGCGTCGACGACCCTTCGCGGTACGAGAGCTTCGCTTCGATCTTTCGCCGCTCCGGGCGCGACGAGATCAGCGTCACGGGCGAAAGCGGCGCGCCGCTGGAGATGCTCAAATTCTCGATGCACAGCACGTCGGCCATCTTCTGTCAGCTGCGCGTGAGCGAGGTTACCGGGGAAATCCGGATCGATCGCCTGGTCGGCGCCTTCGATTGCGGGCGCATCCTCAACGCGAAAACCGCCACCAGCCAGTTCAAGGGCGGCATGATC
>NZ_RZRY01001001.1:0-1804 GCF_003998035.1 Mesorhizobium sp. M2A.F.Ca.ET.039.01.1.1
CGCGTCGGCCTTGTTGCTTTCGGCCAGCGCGCCGATGTGGTCGCCGGCGTTGAACTTGTCGAGCAGGATCGGGTCGATCGGCATGCCGGACCAGAGCCTCAGCGTGTTGACGCGCCTGGCGCGCCAGCCGGCCACCGGCGTGTCGTAGGCGACCGCCAGCACATGCTCGGTCGGCTTCCAGACGTGGCGCTCGAGCCGGCCGTCCTTCGAAGTGATCGATTCCACCGAGCCGCCGAAGCCGACCTCGAAGGAGCGTTCTCGCCGCTCGAATTCCCACGGGTTGCCGTGGTCGAGCCAGGTCTCCGGCAATTCGACCTGCCAACCACCCTGGATTTCCTGGCGGAACATGCCGTTGGCGTAGCGGATGCCGTAGCCGTGGGCGGGGATGTCGACGGTCGCCATGCTTTCCATGAAGCAGGCGGCGAGACGGCCGAGACCGCCATTGCCAAGTGCTGCGTCTGGCTCGAGGCCAGCGATCAGGTCTAGGTCGACGCCGAGCGAGGACAGCGCCTCGCGCATGTTCTCCATCAGATCGAGATTGGAGAAGGCGTCGCGCATCAGGCGGCCGATCAGGAATTCGAGCGAGAGGTAATAGACCCGCTTTTCCTGCTGGTCGTAGGCTTCCTTGGTCGCCTGGATCCAGTGGTCGACGATGCGGTCGCGCACCACCTTGATCGAGGCGGTCAGCCAGTCATAGGGCGTGGCGACGGTGGTGTCCTTGCCGACCCGGTATTTGAGCGACATCAGGACTTCTTCGGCAAGCGTCTTGGGATCGGGATGGTCGAGGACAGGTGCTTCGATCGTCATGGCGGATGTCATTTCGCCTCTCGTTCAGTTGGCCTGATCATAGCGGCTTTCGCCGTTTCTCCCAGCCCATCCTATCGCATTGCAGCATGCGTTCAATCGATTTAGTGATCGAGCCAGCAGCCTGCCTGCTGCAGTTGACCTATCCTGGAATCAAGCCGCCAGCGCATCCTCCGGCGGCTTCTTGGCGCCGGTCATGAGCGCGACGGCGTCCGACATTGAAATCTGCTTGGGATCGACGACGCAGAGCCGGCGCCCGAGCCGGTGGATGTGGATGCGGTCTGCCACCTCGAAGACATGCGGCATGTTGTGCGAGATGAGCACGATCGGCAGGCCGCGCTTCTTGACGTCGAGGATCAGTTCCAACACGCGCCGGCTCTCCTTGACGCCGAGCGCCGCGGTCGGTTCGTCCATGATCACCACTTTCGAGCCGAAGGCGGCGGCGCGCGCCACCGCCACGCCCTGGCGCTGGCCGCCGGAAAGCGTCTCCACCGCCTGGCTGATGTTCTGGATGGTCATCAGGCCGAGCTCGGTCAGCTTGTCGCGGGCGCGCTTTTCCATCGCCGGACGATCGAGCATCCGGAACCAGCTGCCGAGCGGGCCCGGCTTTCGGATCTCGCGGCCAAGGAACATGTTGTCGGCGATCGACAGCGCCGGCGACAGAGCGAGGTTCTGATAGACGGTCTCGATGCCGGCCTCGCGCGCCTCGATGGGCGAGCGGAACAGCACCTGCTTGCCGTCGAGCTCGATCGTCCCCTCGTCGGGGATCACCGCGCCCGAGATCGCCTTGATCAGCGTCGACTTGCCGGCGCCGTTGTCGCCGATCACCGCCAGGATCTCGCCCGGATAGAGATCGAAGTCGCAGCTGTTGAGCGCCGTCACGCGGCCGTAGCGCTTGGTGAGACCGCGCGCGGTAAGAACAGGCACTTGGCTCATGATTACACCGAAACCTTTCTGATCCACTGGTCGACCGCGACGGCGCCGATGATCAGCACGCCGG
>NZ_RZRY01001002.1:0-1803 GCF_003998035.1 Mesorhizobium sp. M2A.F.Ca.ET.039.01.1.1
GCCCGGCGGTGACGCCGGCGCGCAAGGCGATGGTGCGCACGGTGGCGCCCTCGAGGCCATGTTCCGCCACGCTGTCCAGGGTCGCATCTATCAAATCCTGCCGCCGCCGCTCCTCGCCCTCGCGGCGGAACTTGCGACGGGACGGCGCATTCATTGGCGCAGGATCGGCCGCGTCAGGCATGTCGGTCCACCTTCGCAGGCGATGCAGAGCGCATCCGCCTCGAAGATCTCAACCGTGCAGCCGGCGGCTTCCATCGCGGCTTTGGTCTTTGGAAAGCCGGCCACGGCAATGACCTTCAACGGGCTGGTCGGCAGCACGTTCAGGCTGAGGCCGTTGGACGCGGCGAACTCCTGCGCATCGCCTTCGACCAGGCGAATGCCGCGCGCCTTCAGCATCTGGTAGAACGGGGCCGGCAGAAGCGGCGAATAGACCAGCGCGAGGTCGTCGGCCAGCGGGCTGATCACCGACATCAGATGCAGGCAGGCCTCTTCGCCCTGCCACAGCGGCAGGTCGAAGCCGTAGACGGAAATGCCGAGCGGCGTCAGCAGGTTGGCAACCTGCTGGATGCCTTCCTGGTTGGTGCGCACGCCGCGCCCGATCGCCAGCGTGCGGGCATCCACCCATACGCAGTCGCCACCTTCGACCTGGCCGGGCGCCTCGACGCGGCCGAGGACCGGAATGCCCAGCCTTCTATAGGTCTCCTCATGCAGCGAAGGCTCTTTGGCACGCAACGGCTTGCCCATGGACAGGATCAGCGCGCCGCGATCGGTCACCAGCGATGGGTCATGCGTGAACACCGAATCCGCGAGACCGTCGGCCTTGTCCTCGATCCACTCGATTTCGGCACCCGAAGCCGCCACCAGTTCGGCAAGGACCACGTGCTGCATTGCTGCTTTCGCCGGGTCGAAACCCGGGCCATAGTGCCAGGCAGCCCTGTCGGCGCTGCGCATGGCGTTGGCCGCCGAACGCATCAGCACGCGCCGCAACGGCGCCGCCATGGACTGTGATCCGAAAGCGCTCATCGATGCCCTTCTAAGATGAAAAAAAGCGAAAAAATTTCATGAAAGGCTATTTATACACTTGCACAACAACGCCGCAAGTGCCGTAATGAGCGGGATTGACGGGCTCGCGCTGTCGGGTCCATGCTGAGGTCTGGAGTGGGCAGTGCAGCGTATGTTGATTAGCCGGATGGACGTTCGACGACCTGCCTTCGACCATAGAGAGGTTGCCCGGTGAGCGTGGCGGATGCCGCCCCAGTCCAATCCGGCAAGGCGCAGAGCGCCGCCGCCGAAGCCATCCATGTCGGGAACCTGCACAAGAAATTCGGCCAGCTCCATGTGCTGAAGGGCGTTTCGCTGTCGGCGCGCGACGGCGAGGTGGTCGCCATCATCGGCGGCTCCGGCTCCGGCAAATCGACGCTGTTGCGCTGCATCAACTGCCTTGAAAACCCGACCAGCGGCATCATCCGTGTCAATGGCGAGGAGATCAAGCTCAAGGCCGACAGCCACGGTCATACCGTTCCGGCCGACCGCCGGCAAATCGAGCGGATCCGCTCCCGGCTCGGCATGGTGTTCCAGAATTTCAACCTGTGGAGCCACATGACGCTGATCGAAAACGTCATCGAGGTTCCGGTGCATGTGCTCGGCGTCAAGCGCGACGAAGCGATCGCTCAGGCGGAGAAGCTGCTCGCCCGCGTCGGGCTCGCGGAGAAGCGCGACGTCTTTCCGGCCTTCCTGTCCGGCGGCCAGCAGCAGCGCGCCGCGATCGCCCGGGCGCTGGCGATCAACCCGCGCGTCAT
This sequence comes from Mesorhizobium sp. M2A.F.Ca.ET.039.01.1.1, assembly GCF_003998035.1. Lineage (NCBI taxonomy): Bacteria > Pseudomonadati > Pseudomonadota > Alphaproteobacteria > Hyphomicrobiales > Phyllobacteriaceae > Mesorhizobium > Mesorhizobium sp. M2A.F.Ca.ET.039.01.1.1. The sequence goes on from NZ_RZRY01001002.1 coordinate 1,800, forward strand.
GCTG
>NZ_RZRY01001003.1:0-1803 GCF_003998035.1 Mesorhizobium sp. M2A.F.Ca.ET.039.01.1.1
GTCGATGAGCACGGCGGACGGCTTCATCGCGGCGAAGGCGGCCTCGCCAAACAGACCGCGCGTGGTCGGCAGCAGAGGCACGCAGCAGACGATGAAATCGGCGCGGCCGATCAGTGCCAGCAGCGCGTCGGGACCATGAACCTCGTCGAGCGAGGGCATTGGTTTCGGCCGTGCGCGGACGCCCAGCGTGCGCATGCCCATCGCCTGGGCGCGGCGCGCGACGGCCTCGCCGGTCTTGCCGAGGCCGATGATGAGGAGGGTCTTGCCCTCGATCGGCTCGACGCGGCCGCCGCCCCATTGGCGGGCCTGCTGCCGGCGTTCGAAACCGCGCAGGTCGAGGGAGAAGGAGAGCATCGCGCCCAACGCATATTCGGCCAGCATGCCTGCGGCGACGCCGGCCGAATTCGTGACCATAACATGCGCCGGATCCCAGCGCCCGAGATGATCGGTGCCGGAGCCGCCGATCGACACCCATTTCACCGTCGGGCTCTCGGTCAGCGCCTGGCGCGGATAGCGCGGCGTGCCGTCGAAACGGATCGAATAGACCACCTCGGCGCTGATCTGTTCGATCAGGGCTGGGAGGCCGGCATAGGTATCGCAGGCATGGACTTCGAGGTCCGGATGCGTCTCGGCGAGCACGGCAAGCGCACCCGCCAGCTTGTCGGTGTGCAGGATGATTGTTGGGCGCGCCGACATCGCGACCTCAATTGCCGCCGATATGGTCGGCAGCACTGCCGAGCTCGACAAGCAAAGCCCTGCCGTTTTCCAACGTCGCATTCTCATGCGGCGCGCGCAGGTTTAGCCAGCGCCGGTCGCCGGACTTGACCGCAAGCACCGCCTTCATCGCCGGGATCAGCCCGGCGTCCTGGATCACCTTTCGGAACGCCTTGACGGCTGCATCCGCCTCCATGACGTCTTCGCCCTTCCTTGCCGCATCGTAGAGGCGGCGGATGGCGGCGGCGTTCAGATTGACCGTGGCCGAGATGCAGCCGGCCGCGCCGCTGGCAAGACCCTTGGTGAGTTGCGCCTCCGAGCTTGGGAACACGGAGATATCGGGCGCGGCGGCGATGACGGCGGCGGTGTTGTTCCAGTCGCCGGCGCTATCCTTGTAGGCGACGACCGTGTCCGGAAAGGCCTTGCTCAGTCTGGCTGTCAGCGCCGGGCTGACCGGCACGCCGGAATTTTGCGGGATATGGTAGAGGATCACCCGCATCGAAGGTTTTGCCACCTTTTCGATCAGCTCGCTGTAATAGCGCGCCTGACCATTGTCGCCTGCGCCGGTGTAGAAGAAGGACGGCAGCACCATGACCGCGGCGCAGCCGAGGCCGACGGCATGCGCCGACAATTCGACTGTTTCGGGAAGCGCGGTCACACCAGTGCCGGGCATCAGCCGGTCGGGCGCGATACCAGCCTCGAGCAGCCATTCCAGCGCTTGCATGCGTTCGCGCAGCGAAACCGAGAGCGCTTCGCCGGTAGTGCCGAAGGGCGAGAGGAAATGCGCGCCCCGGCCGAGCACCCATTTGGCGTGGGAGATCCAGAGATCGCGCGCGATGCGGCCGTCGTCTTCGAACGGCGTCAGGATGGGGGCGATGGTTCCTTGCGGGCGGGTCATGACTATCCTCTATGCTGTGTGGCCGGCCACCGCCGCAACGGCGCGGGCGAAGTAGGCCGAAGCCGTGATGTCGAAGAGTATGTCGAAACCTGCCGGCGAACGGAACGTCACGGCCTCGATATGGCCGACGCGGGTCTGGGCGATATCATCGGCGCCGAATTTTTGCGATCTCAGGTCCAGCGCGCAAAGAC
>NZ_RZRY01001004.1:0-1795 GCF_003998035.1 Mesorhizobium sp. M2A.F.Ca.ET.039.01.1.1
TTGCTTGCCATGCAAATGGCCCATGCTGATCTTTTGTCAGAACGCGAAAGACATGGACGGCAAGTGTTGTGGCTCGATCAGCGTGGTCTTGGATTGCCCCTCGCTAATTCAATTCGCGACTTGGATCCCGACGGCGGGTTCTGAACTTTGCAGAGACGAAAAAGGCGGGCTTTCGGCCCGCCTTTTGATTTCTGGAGCTGCCCGGCTCAGTGCAACCGGCCGCTGGCGTGGGCCAGCATGGTGTAGACCTTGCCAGTGTCGGAGGTCAGATAGGTCTGCGCCATGATGTTGTCGCGGTCGTTGCGCGAGACATCCTTGAGCAGCTTCTCGAAATCCTCGCAGTAACGGTCGACCGCGGCGCGGAATTCCGCCTCGGCCTGATACTTGCGGCGGATCTCGTCAAAGGTCTGCTGGCCCTTGAGCGTGTAGAGGCGACGGGTGAAGACGTCGCGCTCGCCGCGCCGATAGCGGTTCCAGAGCTCGATCGAGGCGTCGTGGTCGATGGCCCGTGCGATGTCGACGGAGAGCGAGTTGAGCGACTCCATGACATGCAGCGGCGAGCGCTGGGCAGGCGCCGCGCGCGGCGCTTCCGCCGGCGCCGCCGGCCTCAGCTCTTCCTCGCGCGAGGCGTTGGTCAGGAGATCGCGCACCCAGCCGCCCTGCTGCGTCTTGCCGTTCTCACGGCGCGGCGCCTCGGCGGGACGTTCCAGGTCAAGCGTGCCGCGCAGCGTGGTCTCGGCGAGCGGCGCCTGAGGGGCGCGAGCCGCCGGTTGCGGCTGCGGCTGAGGTTGCGGGGCCGGCGGGCGGCGCAGCGGCGGCTCGGCGGCACGAGTCGGCGCTTGCTGCGGAGCAGGGCGCAGACCGCGCGGTTCACCCTGTTCGCTTGAGCCGCTGCGGCCGGATTTCGCAACGATATCCGACAGTTCCTTGAGCGCATTGATCTGCTCGGCGACGGCGCGGCGAATGGCCGAGGTCGATTCCTTGGCCTCTTCCGGCATCTCGATGACGCCCTTCTTCAGCTCGGCGCGGGTGAGATCCAGCTCGCTCTTGATCGAGCCTGCGGTGCGGCGCATCTCCTCGGTCGCGTCGGCAAAGCGACGGGTTGCCGAATCGACGACCTCGGCGATCGCGGTGCGGATCTTCTCCGCCGATTCCATCGTGCGGCCCTCGGCGGTCTGCATCGTCTGGCCGACGAGGCTCTCGAAGGAACGCATCACCTTCTCGAGGTCTTCCGACTTCTTGACCAGGCCGACGGCGAGGTCCTCCAGCGAGGACTGGCGCTCCAGCGTGTGCTCGAGATTGCTTTGCGCGGAGCTGAGCAGGTTCGAGGCGCTGGAAAGCAGCCGGCTGTGCTCGTCGAACTTGGTCGCGATCGCGGCCACCTCGCGCAGCGTCGCCGATGACAGGTCGGTGAGCCGCGTCGTGTTGGAATCGACCAGACGCGCCGAGCTGGCGAAGGTCTGGGCGGCCTTCTCCGTGGTCGAGGCGAAGCTCTGCGTGCTGCCGGAAAGCCGCTCCTCGACCTGGCCGAGATTGACGGCAGCCTGCTCGATAAGCTGGCCGAGCTGCGCGCTGGAGGTCGTCATGCGGCCAATGAGGTCGGCCACGCTGTCGGCAAGCGAGGAACGCGCGCCTTCGACGGCCGACAGCGTTTCGGCCGTGCGGCTGGCGAGAGCATTGACGAGGTTCGTGTTCTCGCTGCGCAGCTTCTCGGCCGCGCGTTCGGTAACCTCTTCCATGCTGCGCTGCAGTTCGGAGCCGCCCTGGGCGAAGCGCTCGACCAGCGGCTTGGCCG
>NZ_RZRY01001005.1:0-1793 GCF_003998035.1 Mesorhizobium sp. M2A.F.Ca.ET.039.01.1.1
CAAACCTTCCGATTGTCCAAATCGCACGGTTGGCAATTGATATAGGTTGTGCCTGGGGCACTCTCGAAGACAAAATCGAAGAACTGGCGGGGCGCGCGCGACAACGGCATCAGCTTCGGTGGTCCTCATAGGCATGAATAAGCGCTGCCGAAACGATATGTAGTCGTTTCTCATTGATCGATCGTGTCCGCTTCTGCAATTCCGGACCGAGGTTAATCTGATGGCCGTAGGCTCAGCGAGGGCAATAACGGATCGGCCGCTGGTGCTCGCTTTCCACGGTGGATGTTATGGAAGCATTTCCAACCACCTCGATGCCAAAACCTCGCTCAATGTTGACGCTGTGACTGCGCTTCACTCAGTCGATCGGCGCTAAACCAACATGTTGCAACGTATCCTTCAACTAAATTTATAGAATATTTGCGGCCGCAGACTGCTGACAATGATACCTTCACCGCAACGTCTGAGAGCGGGCACGGATAAAAGCTGACCAAGTTACGCTCAGACCGCCACTCGCACTCGGGGTTATTGGCTTGGGGAAGTCAGCACCAGCAGGTGGAAAAGCGGATGGTGCCGGCGATCGAAACCTTTGGGTCGCCTCGACATCTTGGTCAGCAACGCCGGCGTCCGGATCATGGCGCCGCTTGTCGGTGAGGCGGCCATAAAGGAGATCGCGTGTTCGCGTGGAGCGGTGTGCGGATGCCCGAAGGCGCGCGACAGTTACCAAACGAAGGAGCAAAGACATGTGCGGCATCTGTGGATGGATTGATTTCGATCGTGACCTAGGAGGTTCCGACGCGCGAAGGGTGGTCTCCGACATGACGGCCACCATGGCTTACCGCGGTCCGGACGACGAGGGGACTTGGATTGATGGGCCTGCGGCGCTTGGACACCGCCGGCTTGCGGTCATCGACCTGGAGGGGGGCCGCCAGCCGATGGCGCTCCATGAGGACGGCCGACCAGCCTTGGTGCTCGTCTACGGCGGCGAAACTTACAACTACCGCGAGCTGCGTCAACGGCTCGTCGCCCTAGGCCATCGGTTCGACACGAGCAGCGACACCGAGGTGGTGCTGCACGCCCACCGGGAGTGGGGCCGCGACGACCCCTGCATCGCGGTGAGCGAACTCAACGGGATGTTCGCCTACGCACTGTGGGACACCGCCAAGCGAGAACTGCTTCTCGTGCGCGACCGGCTGGGCATCAAGCCGCTCTACTACTATCCCACCCGGCATGGAGTGTTGTTCGGCTCCGAGCCAAAGGCGATCCTCGCCAATAGTCTCGCGGAACGAGCCATGGACGCTGATGGGCTTCGGCGCACACTATCTTTCGTCGCCAACCCGGATAACACAGTGTTCCGTGGTATGCGTGAAGTACGGCCCGGCCACATCGTCCGCGTAACCCGCGACGGCATCCAGCAGATGACCTATTGGCAGCTCACCGACAGCGGGCACACCGACGACGTCCCTACCACCGTTCGGCGCGTCCGCGAGCTGCTCGAGGATACGGTCCAGCGGCAACTCATCGCCGACGTGCCCCTAAGCACGCTCTTGTCGGGGGGGCTTGACTCCTCCGCTTTGACAGCAATGGCCGCGCGCTTCAGCGACGAACGGATCCGGTCCTTCGCCGTCGACTTCGTCGGCTACACTGAAAACTTTATCCCCGGCCCGTGGCACCCCACACCCGACGGGCCGTACGTGCACGAGGTCGCGAAGTACGTTGGTACCGACCACACCGACATCATGTTGTCCGCGGACGAACTCATGGACCCGAACGTGCGGGCCGCCGCTCTCCACGCC
>NZ_RZRY01001006.1:0-1791 GCF_003998035.1 Mesorhizobium sp. M2A.F.Ca.ET.039.01.1.1
CTTCCTGCTGCTACTCGCTCTACCAGTGTTGGCCGGCGCGCTGACAATGCTGCTGACCGATCGCAATTTCGGCACCGCCTTCTTCGTGCCGGACCAAGGCGGGGACCTAATCCTCTACCAACATCTCTTCTGGTTCTTCGGCCACCCGGAAGTCTACATCATGATCCTTCCGGCCTTTGGCATCGTCAGCCAGGTCATCTCTACTTTTTCCCGCAAGCCGATCTTCGGGTATTTGGGGATGGTTTATGCAATCGTCGCCATAGGTGCGATCGGCTTTGTCGTGTGGGCGCACCATATGTACACGAGCGGGATCGGCCTCGATACCCAGCGCTACTTCACCTTTGCCACGATGGTCATCGCCGTTCCGACGGGCATCAAGGTCTTCTCCTGGATCGCCACCATGTGGGGCGGATCAATACGCTTACAGACGCCGATGCTCTGGGCTCTCGGCTTCATCTTCCTTTTCACGATTGGTGGCGTAACCGGCGTCCAGCTGGCCAATGCGGGGCTCGATCGCGAGCTGCACGACACCTACTTCGTTGTCGCCCATTTCCATTACATCCTATCGCTCGGCGCGCTCTTCGGTATCTTCGCAGGATGGTACTACTGGTTCCCCAAGATTACCGGATATATGTACAACTCCGTTCTTGCCGGGGTACATTTTTGGACAACGTTCGTTGGCGTCAATCTGGTGTTCTTCCCGCATCACTTCCTCGGCCTAGCAGGGATGCCACGGCGCTACATCGACTACCCTGACGCATTTGCCGGCTGGAACATGGTGTCCTCTTACGGCTCGTACATCTCTGGCGCGAGCTTGCTCTTCTTCCTGGCCTGTGTGATAGAAGCTTTCTCCAGGAGACGCCAAGTTGGCAGCAATCCTTGGGGTCCAGGAGCCACAACGTTGGAATGGATGCTGCCCTCACCCCCTCCGTTCCATCAGTGGGATAGCCTGCCGGTGATCAAATAACCGGCGCCTTTTTCGAAGCCTGAGGACGCCACGGCACTCGCTGCAGAAGATGATCTTGAGCAAATCCCACTGAAGGCAGGGCTGGTTTGGCCCGCTCCGCCTGGCCAATGCGGCGACGTCGAGTACCGCCCTGCGCTTTGCATGTGAGGCAGTGGACGCATAGGCCTGTGCCGTCGCAACTTGCCGCCGAGCGTGGCTTCTGTGAATGGATATTCTTTGCCCATGGCGATCTCCACAAAGGTCGCACCCACCCACCTTCTGATAAGGAGGCTCCTGACAGTCGCCAAGAAGGGAACCGGATCGATTGACCGTCTTCGACCGCTTCTCTTCCTATTTGTGCCCGCGCTTCTTTGCGTCCGTTTTGGTCCTGTTTTGAGTCTCCCGGGCTAAACGCGCTTCCCTCAATCGCGCTGTTTTCTCTGCGCGTTCCTGCCGCTCAACCCGCATGATTTCGTCAGCCGCCCGCCTTGCGCGTTCATCCCGGTCATTATCAACCTGACGGATCATCTCACTCTTCCGGCTCTAAAGATCTGAGGAACAACGCTCCGCGAAGCGGGACGTTCCTGTCTTGGGATGATCAACTTGGATCTCCTCGAACGCTCGCTGGAATACGCGATAGCTAACTCTAGATCTTATTGTTCGAGGTGTTCGCTTTGAGGAATGCAACGAAGAACTCACTCTCCTCACACGAGCAAGAGTCTCTCAACGTTGACCGGAGGCAACAAAGTGAACTCCCCCAAACGCGCCGTGTGTACCGACCCCATCATAGTCTAAGCTGCTATCCAAGAACCGGCTCTAAACGGCCTCGCGACACTGAAAGTGTC
>NZ_RZRY01001007.1:0-1790 GCF_003998035.1 Mesorhizobium sp. M2A.F.Ca.ET.039.01.1.1
CACCTGCGCCGAGCTCATGCCCTTGGCTTCGAGCGCGGATTTCACCTTGGGCGTCGCGTCGATCGACTTGCGCAAGGTCTGCAGGCCGGCGTCGCCGCGCTGCGCCACGATCTGGTTGACCTGCGTCTGCGCATCCTTGGGCAGTTCGGTGATGTCGACGACGTTGACGCTCTGGATCGCCGGCGCCGCGGACTGGGCTTTCGGCGCGGCGGGGGCGGTCGGTGCCGGGCTGGGCGTCGGCTGCTGCTGGGCGCCGGCAGCGCCCGCCATCAACAAGCTGGCGGCTGCGGCGACAAGTATCGCGTTGCGCATGGATATTCCTTCCATCGGATTGGGAGTGATTCCGCCCGCCTTAACGGCCCGATGGGAACGCTGAAATGGGCGCTCAAAGTGTCGGCGAGCGGGTCATTGCGTGACCATTGGGTGGCGACAATGTGTGCCCCACGCACAAACAATTGGAATTTCGGGAGCGATTGCTGATGGCCAGGATAAGCCGCGCCGCCTATGCGCAGATGTATGGACCGACGGTCGGCGACAAGGTGCGGCTTGCCGACACCGAGCTGTTCGTCGAGGTCGAGAAGGACCTCACCGTCTACGGCGAGGAAGTGAAATTCGGCGGCGGCAAGGTCATCCGCGATGGCATGGGCCAGAGCCAGGTGACGCGGGCAGGGGGCGCCGTCGACACCGTCATCACCAATGCGCTGGTGGTCGACGCGCTTGCCGGCATCGTCAAGGCCGATATCGGCCTGAAGGATGGCCGCATCGCCGCGATCGGCAAGGCCGGTAATCCGGACACGCAGGATGGCGTCACCATCATCATCGGCCCTGGGACCGAGATCATCGCCGGCGAAGGCAAGATACTGACGGCCGGCGGCTTCGACGCGCATATCCATTTCATCTGCCCGCAGCAGATCGAGGAAGCGCTGATGAGCGGCATCACCACCATGCTGGGCGGCGGCACCGGCCCGGCGCATGGCACCTTGGCCACCACCTGCACGCCCGGCCCCTGGCACATGGCGCGCATGATTCAGTCCTTCGACGCCTTCCCGATGAATATCGGTCTGTCGGGCAAGGGCAACGCGTCAAAGCCGGCGGCGCTGGAAGAGATGGTGCTGGCCGGCGCCTGCTCGCTGAAGCTGCATGAGGATTGGGGCACGACGCCGGCCGCCATCGATTGCTGCCTGTCGGTCGCCGAAGCCTACGACGTGCAGGTGATGATCCACACCGACACGTTAAATGAATCGGGCTTCGTCGAGAACACGGTGGCGGCCATCAAGGGCCGCACCATCCATGCCTTCCACACCGAAGGGGCGGGCGGTGGCCACGCGCCCGACATCATCAAGGTCTGCGGCCTGCCCAACGTCATCCCGTCCTCCACCAACCCGACCAGGCCCTACACGGTCAACACGCTGGCCGAGCATCTCGACATGCTGATGGTCTGCCATCATCTGTCCCCGTCGATCCCCGAGGACATCGCCTTCGCCGAAAGCCGCATCCGCAAGGAGACGATCGCGGCGGAGGACATCCTGCACGACATCGGCGCCTTCTCGATCATCTCCTCGGACAGCCAGGCCATGGGCCGGGTCGGCGAGGTGGCGATCCGCTGCTGGCAGACCGCCGACAAGATGAAGCGCCAGCGCGGCGCGCTGCCCGACGAAACCGGCGACAACGACAATTTCCGCGTCCGCCGCTACATCGCCAAATACACGATCAATCCGGCCATCGCGCACGGCCTGTCGAAGGAGATCGGCTCGGTGGCGGTCGGAAAACGCGCCGATCTGGTGCTGTGG
>NZ_RZRY01001008.1:0-1788 GCF_003998035.1 Mesorhizobium sp. M2A.F.Ca.ET.039.01.1.1
TTCTTGTAGGGCACGGCCGGTACTTCGATGAGCTCCGCGCCCAAGATCTTGATCGTGTCCTTCTTTTCCTGGCTCTGCGTGTCGGGGATGACGATCACGGTGCGGTAGCCGAGCGCCTTGGCGACCAGCGTCAAGCCGATGCCGGTGTTGCCGGCAGTGCCTTCGACGATGAGCCCGCCGGGCTTGAGCAGCCCGCGCTGTTCGGCGTCGCGGATGATAAACAGGCCGGCCCGATCCTTCACCGATTGCCCCGGATTCATGAACTCGGCCTTGCCGAGGATCTCGCAGCCGGTCGCTTCCGAAGCCTTGTTGAGCCGGATTAGGGGCGTGTTGCCGATCGCTTCGATCACTGAACGGGGCATGTGGGATTCCTTCATGTGTGCGGCGAGACCCTAAAAACCGGACGCCGCGGTTTCAAGGCAAGATTTTGCCTGGTCCAGTCGCATTGCGGATGGTGCAACGCTCGCGACCATTTCGGTGCCAAGTGCAAAACCGCTCTTTTCAACCGAATTCTCCGCCGCTAGAGCAAACCGGAACATCCGCAGGACACCCTATGACACTCTACCGGGCCAATCCGAAAGAGGGTGTCGCCTGGATCACGGGCGGCAGCAGCGGGCTTGGTCGCGCGCTGGCCAAGGATCTCGCCAATCAAGGCTATGCCGTGGCGGTGACGTCGCTACCGGAAGATCCAGCCGACACGCTGATCGTCGAAACGGCGCAAATGTCCGGGCATGTGAGGTCCTTTCCCTGCGACGTCACCGACGAGCAGGGCATGGCCCGCACGGCCGCCGCGATCGAGGAGCAGATGGGACCGATCGTGCTTGCCGTCTTCAACGCCGGCAACTACATCGCCACCCCCGGAGAGAATCTGGTGGTGCGCGATTTCCATCGTTCCTTCGCCGTGAACTATTTCGGCATCGTCAACGGCGTGGTGCCTGTCGTCGAGCATATGCGCGTGCGCGGACGCGGCCATGTCGTTCTTGTCGGATCGGTCACCGCCTATTCCGGCTGGCCGACAACGGCGGCCTATGGCGGCACCAAGGCCGCGATCAACATCCTGGCGGAGTCGCTGAAATACGACTTCGACAAGATGAACATCCGCATCCAGGTCATCAATCCGGGGTTCATCGACACGCCTTTGACCGAAAAGAACAAGCTGCCGATGCCGGGCCTCATGCCTGTGCATCGCGCCTCGCGCCGCATGGCGCGCGGCATCAGGAAGGGCGGCTTCGAAGTCACCTTCCCGTATCACATAAGCTGGCCGGTGAAGCTGCTCGGCCTGCTGCCGCGGCCGATCGGCCGCTTCGTCATCGGGCTCACCACCCACTGGCGGGGTCGGCCGCTGCATTTCGATCGCAGGCCGGCGGGCAAAAAAGACCCGTCCCGCGACAAGGCGACATAAGCCGGCGAAACGACGATTGCCTGCCGGCGGGGACGGCCATAGGTTGAGAATCATTGCTTGGAGACTGGAATGGGGCGGCGGATCGTGCTGGCGGTGCTTGGCTTTGCAGTCATCCTGGTCGCCGGCTTCTTTCTCGGCCCGCGCGTGCCGGTAGACACCACAATCCGCTTCAATCCATGGGTGATCGGCGACGATCCGCAGGCCTATCTGGCGCGTGAAGAGGCTGCCGTGCCCAACATACGCGACGGGCTCGACAAGGAGATCATCTGGGCGAACCCGATGGTCCACGCCAAGACGCCTTTGGCCATCGTCTACATCCACGGCTTTTCCGCCTCTAAAGGCGAGGTCCGCCCCTTGCCGGACGACATTGCGGATGAACTGGAGGC
>NZ_RZRY01001009.1:0-1787 GCF_003998035.1 Mesorhizobium sp. M2A.F.Ca.ET.039.01.1.1
CAGCCAGGGCGGCGGCGTTGGCCTCGCGCTGTCCAACTGGATGATCGAGGGCGATCCGGGCGCCGACATCTGGGCCATGGACGTGGCGCGCTATGGCGACTGGGCGACGATGGCTTATACCAACGCCAAGGTGCGCGAGAATTACTCGCGCCGCTTCTCGATCCGCTTCCCGAACGAGGAGCTGCCGGCCGGGCGTCCTCTGAAGACGACGCCTCTCTACGACACGCTGGCCGCCAGGGGCGCGCAATGGGGCGTGTCCTACGGGCTCGAAGTGCCGCTCTGGTATGCGCCGGACGGCGTCAAGGACGAGTTCTCGTGGCGGCGTTCGACCGACTTCGACCATGTCGCCAAGGAAGTCGCGGCGGTACGCAACGGCGTCGGGCTTTCGGAGATTTCCAACTTCGCAAAATACAGGGTGACGGGCGAGGGCGCGGCTGGATGGCTCGACCGCATCTTCGCCTGCAAGCTGCCCAAGCGCGGCAGCATGACGCTGGCGCCGATGCTGAAGGACGACGGCAGACTGATCGGCGATTTCACTTTGGCCAATATCGACGACGCAGAGTGGTTCGTCGCCGGCTCAGGCATCGCCGAGCAGTATCACATGCGCTGGTTCGAGGCGCATCTGCCCAAGGATGGCTCGGTGCGGATCGAGGCGCTGGGCCAGAAGCTCACCGGCCTTGCGATTGCCGGTCCGAAGGCGAGGGAGGTGCTCGCCAAGGTCACCCGCGCCGATGTTTCCAACGCGGGCTTCCCCTTCATGGCGGTCGCCAGGATGGATATCGGCTTGGCGCCATGTTTTGTCGGCCGCGTCAGCTACACCGGCGATCTCGGCTATGAGATCTGGGTGGCGCCGGAATACCAGCGCGCCGCCTACCAGGCGCTGCTCGCTGCGGGAGAGGAACTCGGCATCGGCCTGTTCGGCTCGCGCGCGCTCAATGCGCTGAGGCTGGAGAAGAACTACGGCTCATGGGCGCGCGAATACCGGCCGATCTACGGGCCGGTCGAGGCCGGGCTCGACCGCTTCGTCGCCTATGGCAAGGACGCCGATTTCATCGGCAAGGAAGCGGCGCTCGCCGAGCGGCGAGAGGGCGGCAAGCTTCGGCTGCGCGCCTTCATCGTCGATGCCGCCGATGCCGATGTGATCGGCGACGAGGCGATCTGGCATGACGGTGTAGTGCGCGGCTGGGTCACGTCGGGCGGCTACGCGCATAATTCCAAGAAATCGGTTGCGATGGGCTATGTGCCGAAGGAAATTGCCGACAGACCGGACGGTTTCGAGATCGAGATCCTCGGCCAGCGTCACGCGGCGCGCATCCAGGCGGCGCCGCTGTTCGACGCCAATTTCGAGCGGATGCGCGGCTAGAGCAATTCCAGGAAAAGTGCGAAGCGGTTTTCCGTCCGGAATTGCGTCAAAACAAAAAGCCTCCTGGCGCGCATCCTGCCATCAGGCTCTGGCGCTGTCGCGATTGTCCAGCGCGAAGGCGCCCGAACCGGCAAAGAACAGGTAGAGGAAGACGAAGCAGAACAGGATGGCTGCGTCGCCGCCGTTGTTGGCCGGGAAGAAGTCGCGCGGGAAGTGCGCCATGAAATAGGCGATGGCCATTTCGCCGGCCAGGAGGAACGCCACCGGGCGGGTGAAGAGACCGAGCGCCAAGAGGATGCCGCCGGCGAATTCGAGGATACCTGCAGCCGTCGTCAGGCCGGTGAGGGCGTGCGGCTGGGCGCTTACCGGGAAGTTGAACAGTTTTTGCGAGCCATGTTCGATGAACTGCAAGGCGGTCATGATG
>NZ_RZRY01000100.1:0-13997 GCF_003998035.1 Mesorhizobium sp. M2A.F.Ca.ET.039.01.1.1
AGCGCGAACAACACCGGCCGTGTCGCCAGCGAGACGACCGCATCGGCCTCGCGCACCACGTTGCGGCAGGCATCGATGACCAGCGCGCCCGAGGTCAGCAGCGTCTCGACCTCGTCGAGCAGCAGATCTTTCTCTGTGCCGCGCGCGATCAGCCTGCCGACCGGCGTGTTCAAGACCAGGGATGCCGCTTCGACTTCGGCCTTCAAGGCCGGGATGTTGGCTTCGTAGGCGGCCAGCGATGCCCGGCCGAACGCCGAGCGCGCGGCCTTCGTCCTCAGGCGCCGGACCGCGACGCCGGCCGCGGCCAGTTCATGCGCGACGCGCGCAACCGGCGGCAGCGGCGCCGGATCGAAATCCGAAAGCAGCCGCTCGGCCTCGTCGAGCCGGCCGATCAGGATGAGGCGGCGCGCCTCGAGGCTGCCGGCATAGGCAGCGTTCAGCCGGTCGCCATGCGCGGCAAGCGTGGCGCGCGCGGATCGCAGGGCCTTCTCCGGCCAGCCGAGGTCGCGTGAGACCAGGGCAATCTCGGCCTCGGCGACGACGCAGCGCGCCCGGGCGACGGTCTCCCTCGAACTGAAGGCCCTCGCCGCGTCCTTCAGCAGCGCCTTTGCCTTGGCGAAATCGCCGAGCTGCGCCATCGCGATGCCGCGCAGCGCCAGCGCCGGCGCGTCGTCGCGCAGCGCGACGCGCTTCAAGGCGCCGAGCGGATCGCCCGCGGCGAGCGCGCGCCCGGCGGCGTTGATCAGCGAGTCCATGCCGCCGCCTCAGGGCCCGCCGGATCAAATCGCGTCACACTTGTAACTCTCACCATCGAACCATGCGGCCTATGTCTGTCCCTGTCACCCCCAACCAAACCCAAGAACGGGACAAGAGCAATGACCCAACACATGAAGACACCGCCGGTCGTTTCGCAGGAAGCGTGGGAAGGCGCCTATGAAGAAATGCTGGTCAAGGAAAAGGCGATGACCCGCGCCCGCGACGCATTGGCCGCCGAACGCCGCCGCATGCCGTGGATGGAAGTGACCAAGGATTATGTGTTCGACGGCCCGAACGGCAAGGCGAGCCTGCTCGACCTCTTCGAAGGCCGCCGCCAGCTCGTGATCTACCGCGCCTTCTTCGAGCCGGGTGTCTTTGGCTGGCCCGAACACGCCTGTCGCGGCTGCTCGCTCGGCGCCGACATGGTCGGCAACCTCGCCCATCTCAACGCCCGCGACACCACGCTTGCCTATGCCTCGCGCGCGCCGCAGGCCGACATCCAGCGGTTGAAGCAACAGATGGACTGGAAAATGCCCTGGTACACCATCACCGACAGCTGGGATAAGGATTTCGGCGTCGACCAATGGCACGGCCACAACGTCTTCATCCATGACGGCAAGCGCATCTTCCGCACCTATTTCGTCAACAACCGCGGCGACGAAGCCTTCGGCACCGTGTGGAGCTATCTCGACGTCACGCCGCTCGGCCGTCAGGAGGTGTGGGAGGATTCGCCCGAGGGCTATCCGCAGACCCAGACCTATAAATGGTGGAACTGGCACGACAATTACGAAGCAGGCGCCGCCCCAGACCAGAGATGGGTCGAGGTCTCGGATGCCGGTGAAGCGGCGTTCCGCAACAAGAGCGCCTGAGCGCGAAGCGACTCCGGCGGCGGCCACACGTCGCCGGAGCCGATCTCGCCAAGCCTTGTCTCTCTGACCCCTGCAAACCTGACCGCTTCAGAAGGTGGATATTATGAGCATCGACAACCCCGCCCCTCGCCTGAGCGGCTTCGGCCTCGCCGACTGGCTCTGCCTCGCCGCGGCGCCAACCTTCGCCATGATGGCGCTGCTGACGGCTGCCTATGGCGACCACGACACGATGTGCATGTCGGCCGCCTCGGTGCTGAGCGGTATGGCGCCGATGTATCTGTTGATGGCGGGCTTCCATCTGACGCCTTGGCTGCGGCTGATGGCGAGGCGCACCAATGGGATTTGACGCAAGCGCTCAGCGTTCCCGTTACGTTGCGTTTAGCTCTGCCATGTAGATAATTCGGATGCGGAGGCGGCGTCTGAATGCTGGATAACTATGAGGCGGACGAATTCGGCGTGATCCACCAGATCGACTTCACGCCGATCAAGTACGACAAGAAATACATCTCGTACTACGAGGACTTGAGCGACCGGACCATCAAGCTCGGCTATCAGCGGCTTGGCTGGGTGCTGGGGATCACCGGCGAAATTCCGCGCTCGGTGCTCGAAATCGGATACGGCACCGGCACATTCATCGAAGCCGCGAAGATAACAGGCGTCGCCGATTGCGCCGGCTGCGACATCGCCGAGTTTCCGCTGCCCCAAGGTGTCCGCTTTGTCGATTGGGAGGAGGCGCTCGCCGGCTCGTGGGATCTCGTCGCCATGTTCGACGTGCTCGAGCACATCCCTGATCTCAGTTTCCTAGCCCGCCTTAAGACCCGGCATCTGGCCGTCGCTGTCCCTTATTGCCGCTGGCGTGAGCTCGGCGCCGACGGCGACGCGTGGTTCCGAACCTGGCGCATGCGCCTCCCCAACGAGCACCTGCACCACTTCGACCGCGACTCGCTGGTGGCGCTGCTCGCCCATAACGGCTTCGACTGCATGACCCTGAACTGTTTCGAGGACGGGATCAGGCTGCGGCCCGGAGAAGCGGGACCGAATATTCTGTCGGGCTTCTTCAGGAAGCCATAGGTCCAGGAGCCGGCTGAGCGCCAATGGCGAACTACTCGGCCCAGGCAAGCTCGCCCAGATGACGACGGACCCAGTTCATCTCTTCAGAAGCCGTGCGCCCAAAATGCCGCTTGAAGTCGCGGCTGAACTGAGCCGCGCTCGCATAGCCGACCGAAGCCGCGGCCTGAGCGATCGTGCCCTTGCGCGCGATCATCAGTCTTGCCTCGTGCAGCCGCATGGCTTTCACGTACTGCATCGGGCTGCTTCCGGTCATCTCCCTGAAATGGACGTGGTAGGAAGGCACGCTCATGCCTGCTTCTCTCGCCAGATCGGCGACCGAGATTTCGCAGCTGTAGTTTTCCCGCAGCCATGCAAGGCTCCGCACGATCCTTCCCGACCTGCCCCTTTGCTGCAAGGCTGCGATCATTGCGCCGCCTTGCGGGCCGATCAGCACCCGGTAATGCAGCTCGCGCAGGAGGCTTGATCCAAGAACGGCGGTCTCAGCAGGACTGCGAAGCGCCTTCAAGAGGCGCAGCAGCACATCCTCAATATCGGCCTCCATCCTGCTCGATGTGAGGCTTTGCGGCCTGTCGCTTCCCATTGCGGAATGCGTCTCCAGCAGCGCGGCAATCTCGGCCGCCAGCCGCATGTCGAACGCGACATAAACGGCAAGCAGCGGGCGATCGGGACTGGCCGTTGACTCCATCCGAAACGGAACCGGCACCGACACCGCCAGATAGTGTTCTTCGTCGTAGAGGTAGACCTCCTGTTCGAGGATGCCTCGCTTGCTTCCCTGCAGGACGAACACCGCGCCCGGTTCATAAAGCACCGGGACGTCATGGAGCGCGGCCTCCGTCCGAAGCACCCGTACGCTCTCGATCGCGGTGGCATTGTATCCAATGCGTTCGGCCAGAGTTCCGGCAAGCTCGACCAGTTCCCGTTTTCGTCCAGGGTCTGCTTCGATAGGATTTGGCAAGGAATTCATAGAAACCGCAATCCAGGTGACCGCCGCACCATACTATTTGCCAAGGCGCACTCCATCAACAAGGACCCCAGACCATGGCGAAAAAGACCTTCTTCATCACCGGCGCCAATTCCGGCTTTGGCCTCGCCATCGCTTCCGCCGCAATCCAAACAGGCCATACGGTCATTGGCACCGTACGGTTCGAGACGTCACGCGCGGCACTCGGCAGATCCCTGCCCGCGATGCGGACGGTCATGTGCGATGTCACGGAGTTCGACCGCGTGCCGGACGTCGTCGCGCAGGCGGAGAAGGAGCACGGGCCCGTCGATGTCCTGATCAACAATGCCGGCTATGGCCACGAAGGGGTGCTTGAAGAGTCGCCGCTCGAAGAGATGCGGCGTCAGTTCGACGTGAACGTCTTCGGAGCCGTGGCGGTCGCCAAGGCTTTTCTTCCGAAGTTCCGCGAGCGACGCCGTGGCTTCATCGTCAATGTCACCTCGATGGGCGGCATGATCACGATGCCGGGCATTGCTTACTATTGCGGCAGCAAGTTCGCGCTCCAGGGCATATCGGAGGTGATGCGTTCGGAAATGGCCCCGTTTGGCGTTCGCGTCACGGCCGTCTGCCCCGGTTCATTCCGGACGGACTGGGCCGGGCGCTCCATGGTCCGGACCGAAAGGTCTATCGCGGATTATGACGCGCTGTTCGACCCGATCCGGGAAGCCCGGCTGACGAAAAGCGGCAAGCAGCTTGGCGATCCGGACAAGCTCGCAACGGCCGTATTGGCTTTGGTGGAATCCGAAGCTCCGCCGCCGCAGCTTCTGCTTGGCAGCGACGCCCTCAAGCTCGTGTCCGAGCGTATCGAACGCTTGCAGCAGGAGATCGAAGCCTGGAGGGCCGTAACCATCTCGACCGATGGCTGAATGAGCGCGGGAATAACCCGCCGCATTGCCTTTCCGCCCCGGCTCGCTCCATAGTCGGGTCAATGCTTGACGCGATTGCGAGTCACTGGTCGACGCTAATCCTGATCCTCTCGCTGGCGATGGCGGCGGTCGGCATCGTGCACGCCATCATGACCAAGGAGGACGTGCGCGCCGCCACCGGCTGGGTGGGCGTGATGCTTTTGTCGCCTTTCCTCGGCGCGATCATCTACGCCATTGCCGGCATCAACCGCATCCGCCGCGCGACGATCAGCGCGATGCGGCCGGTTTCACCCGAGGCGGCCGCCGCCAGGCACGACCGCGACGTCGCGCTCGAAGCCCTGATCAACGCCGAATTCGGCCAGCGCTTCACCGGGTTGAAGACGCTTGGCGACAGGGTGGCGCGGCGTCCGCTGACATCCGGAAACACCATCGCCGTGCTCAAGACCGGCGACGAGGCCTATACGGCGATGTGCCGGGCAATTGATGCCGCGCAAAGAAGCGTCCTGCTCGAAACCTATATTTTCGACAATGATGCGGTCGGGGCGCTTTTCGTCCAGTCGCTCGGCAACGCCGTCAAGCGCGGCGTCACTGTCCGCGTGCTGATCGACGCCGTCGGCGTGCGCTATTCGGTGCCGAGCATCCTGAAACAACTCAGGGAGGTCGACGTCATCGTCGACCTCTTCAACGGCAACATCGTGATGGGCCTGAGGCTTCCCTATGCCAATCTGAGGACGCACAGGAAGATCCTGATCGTCGACGGCGCGGTGGCGTTCACGGGAGGCATGAACATCCGCAAGGGATTCTCCGCCGAATTCGCCGGTTCCGAAAGTTCGCGGGATACGCATTTCGAGGTCACCGGGCCGGTTGTGGCCGACCTGTTCTCGGTTGCGGCCGAGGACTGGCGCTTTGCCGGCAACGAGGCCCTGAAGGACGGGCCCTGGCAGGTCGAGCGCGCCGCGCCGCCGCCCGGGCAGCCGGTGCTGGTGCGCGCGGTGGCGACCGGGCCGGACGCCTCCAACGAAACCAACCTCAAGCTTTTGATGGGCGCTTTTTCGGTCGCCCGCAAGTCGATCCGCATCATGTCGCCCTATTTCCTGCCGGACCGGGAGTTCATCAGCGCGCTGACCACGGCTGGCCGCCGCGGCGTCGAAATCGACATCGTCGTGCCGGCGGTGAACAATCTTTTCCTCGTCGATCATGCGATGACGGCGCAGTTCGACCAGGTGCTGAAGCATTATTGCCGGGTCTGGCGCCACGAGGGCTCGTTCGATCATTCCAAGCTGATGGCGATCGACGGCGTGTGGGCCTATGTCGGCTCCTCCAATCTGGACGCGCGCTCGCTGAGGCTGAATTTCGAGATCGACATGGAAGTCCTGGACAAAAACTTCGCCGCCGAGATCGACGCCCGCATCGCGGCCGCCATCTCGACCGCCCAGCCGGTGACGCTGCAGACGCTGAATGCAAGACCATTCGTAGTCCGCGTCTTCGACCGTTTGCTGTGGCTGGGATCGCCCTATCTTTAGAGCAGGAAATCGAGCAGCAGGATCATGGAGATAGACGACATCAAGGGACGCAGCCTGCCGGGGACCGTGCTCCTGTCGATCCGCGCCAGGAACGCGCGCAAGGCGAAGGCGACGCCGCGCAAGCGAGTCAACGACACTGAAATTGTCGTCGCCTCCTACAACGTCCACAAATGCATCGGCACGGACCGCAGGTTCGACCCTGACAGGACGGCCCGCGTCATCCGCGAGATCAGCCCCGATGTGATCGCCCTGCAAGAAGCCGACAATCGCTTCGGCGACAGGGCCGGGCTGCTCGATCTCGCTCGCCTGGAACTGGAGACGGGACTCGTGCCGGTGCCGGTCTCGGGCAACGGCAAGGGGCATGGCTGGCGCGGCAATGTGCTCCTGTTCAAACGCGGCACCGTACGCGACGTCCACCAACTCAAGCTGCCGGGACTGGAGCCGCGCGGCGCGCTGGTCGCCGAGATCGATCTTGACGAGAAACGGTCGCTGCGCGTGATCGCCGCCCATCTCGGCCTTTTGCGCCGCTCGCGCTCCGAACAGGCCCGGGTCGTGCTCGACATCATGAGCAGCGCCGATGAAAGGCCGACGCTGCTGCTCGGCGACCTCAACGAATGGCGGCTCGGCAACCGCTCGGCGCTGAACACACTGCACACGACCTTCGGGCCGACGCCGCCGGCGGTGCCGACCTTCCCGTCGGGCCTGCCGGTGCTGGCGCTCGACCGCATCATGGGCAATCGGCACGGTTTGGTTTCAGGCGTCGAGGCGCATGACACGCCGCTGTCGCGCGTCGCCTCCGACCATCTGCCGCTGACGGCTTTCGTGCATCTGTAGATTGCCGCCGACGACGGTCAGCCGGTATACGGCGAAGCTTCGTCTCAGAACTTCCAGCTGAAGTCCGCCCCGCACGGACTGGTCGGAGAGACCCGAGCCGAACTGGACGCCATAGGAGACACCGAGGGTCGCGGCCGGCGTCAAGTTCAAGTCGAGGCCGGCTTCCACCACCGCCGCATCGCGTGCGATGGGCGCGCCGGCGATCGTGAAGGGGGAGCCGCCGGCAAGGGCGAGGCGGCGCCGATGTTCAGCGCGCCGGACCCCGTGCTGTCCACCGTCACAGTGCCATTTGTGTCGGGACTGATACCAACATAGCCATCAATACTGCTGACCGCGCCGCCGTTCTGGACCGTCGGGGTGCCGGTGTCGTGCAGCCGGATCACTGCCTGCGACCTGCCGTTTGCGCCGCTGTGGGCGGAGACCATCCTTGCGCACCACCTCTCCTGACGGAACCCTGACGCGATCCTAACGATCGACGAGACGCTCGCCGGCCTTTCCCAAGCGCTCGGCTGACGCCTCTTTCACTAAGGACATCGCGGGATCTTCGGCGAGGCTTGTCGTGCCGCTCGGAGCCAACCCACCAAAAAATCGACTCCGATTCGCCAGGACAAGACAAGGGGATCAACGGCCGATGCAAAGCAATGAAAGAGTTGCCACCGAAGTCCTGGGCGAAGACGGCAGGCGATACCTGGAGACGATCGAAAAATGCCGGAAGATCGGCCAGCCCTACATGATCGGTTTCTCGCCTGATCACCTCTGGGGGCTGGCGCTGGTGATGTGCGCCGCCACACTCTGGGCGACCGTGGGTGTCGCAAGCAGGTTTGTCCCGCATGAAATCGCAATGCCGGACGAGGTCTACGGATTCGTCCGCACGGCTATTGCCGGGCCCGCCATACTCCTGGTGGCGCGGGTAACAGGCGGCACCCGCAGGGTTAAGGCCAGCGCGGGCAGCTTTTCGGGATTTCTCCTGTTCGGCATTTCCTGCGCCACCTTCCAGGTCTGCCTGTTCCGCAGCTTCACGCTGCTGGGAGTGACGATAACGGTCTTTCTGACGGTTTGCTTGCCACCGGTCATCGCCGTCTTCTGGTCACTGAGGAAGCTTGGCGAACCCATATCGCGGCAGGTCGTGCTTCCCCTTGCGATCTCGATCGCAGGCCTCGTCACTTTCGTAAGTGTCGATACGGCATCGGAACAACCGCTCGACCTTCTATTGGGCCTTGCTCTGTCGCTGCTGGCATCTGCGGCCTTCGTCGTGATGACCAATGCCGCTCGCTCGCTTTCCGTTGCCTATTCGCCGAACCTTGTTTCGGGCCTTGGCCTGATCATCGCATCGCTGGTTCTCGCACCCGTGGCCATGATAGTCGCTCCAGGCGGTCTCACGCATTTCGGCGCGGCCATGGGGGACTGGCGAAGCATCTCGGTTCTGATCTATCTCGGTTTAGGGCCGACAGCTCTCGCCTATGTCTGCTACTGCGCGGGCATGGCGCGGTGCCGCTCCGCGGTGACTGGACTCGTCGCATCGATGATCGAGCCTGCGGTTGCCGCCGGACTGGCATTCCTGTTCCTGGACGAAACTCTCACGGCTTGGCAGGCACTCGGGTGTTTCATGTTGCTGACGGCAATGGTGGCACTTTGGCTGGACAAGCAAAGAACCTGAGCAATTCCTGAAAAAATGTGACGGGTCTTCCGCCCGGAATTGCTCTAAATCGCGTCGCGCTGAACCGGATCCAGGCGAGGCGTTTTAAGTCTTTGTTTGATGCATGTCGTACGCCCAAAACCGCTGCGCACGTTTGGGCGACAGGCATTAGGAAGCGGGGAGGCCGGCTTTCGAAAGCATTTCAAGAAACCGCGAGTGGTGGCCGTCCCTCAAATAGCGCGGCATGAACCCGGGAGCGACATTGCCGAGGTTGAGATGCGGGAGTTGTGACAGGCAGTGGTGGATGGCCCGTGACGCTTCTTCATCATTTCCCGTCGCCGCGGCAGTTGCCGCCCAAAAAAGCGCGCCGCGCAGGAATCCCGGCTTTGTCCTGACTACCTTGCGGGCGACCTCGAGCGCCCGCCGGTCGTCTCCGCCCGCGAACAACGCCATGACCATGCCGTGGTGGCGCCAGAAGTCGATGACGTCATGCGCTCCAAGGCGGATCGCCTCGTTTGCCGCGCGGACCGCCTCGCCGACCTGTCCGCGCAAGGCGAAGAGCATCGCAATATCGCCGTGGCTGCTGGGATAGCTCGGGTTGAGACTGATTGCGTGCTGGCATTGCACGATCGCCTCGTCGATCCGGCCATCGCATTCGTAGGCGAATGACAGGATGCAGCGGGCAATTTCGTCATCGGGTACGGCTCTTACCGAGTCTTCGGCAAGCTCGATCGCACGGTCGATATGCTCCTGCTCGCGAGGCAGAGCACCGAACGCAACACCCATGGTCGTCGCGATGGACAGCGTCCGTTTCGCGCGAACGTTGTCGGGCGCCAGCAAAAGAGCCTTTTCGGCGAGATCCTTCGAGACCAGGAGCGAGTCCCGCGTCATCTCGAAGTATTTCATCAGGGCTTCGTTCACCAGCCGGCGCACTTCTGGAGGACCAGGCGGGCTCTTGTCGCGAACCTTCCAGTTGGTCAATTGAAGCTCAAGGCTGACTGCCAGCACGACCGACTGCGCGATCCTGTCCTGGAAAGCGAGCGCGTTCTCCGAGTGGTCGTCGAATTTCTGCGCCCAGACATTGCGTCCATCAGCGGCGTCGACAAGCTGGATGTTCACCCTGAGCTCGTGTCCGGACCTCTGGATGCTGCCCTTGAGCGTATAGCGCGCCCGCACGCCAGCCGGCGCCCTCGGTTCCTCGCCGTTTTTCTCGAGGGCCGAAAGCACGATATAGTCGGCCACCTCTGAAAGCGCCGTGGTGATATCGTGAACGAGACCCTTGGCGAAGAAGTCGTCACCACGCTGTCCTGTCAGATTGACGATGTCGGCCACGACGATGGATGGGCGTCCCGAGCGCTGACCGGCGATAGCTCCATTGGCCGTCTGAAGGTTTGATGATGGCTCGGTGGAGGAAAGCAGCGATTGCCAGAGCGCTCGCGTCTCCGCGCTGACGTCGACACCGAACTCCTTCCTCAAGACGCTTCTGCAAGTCTCGAAGGTCCGCAACGCCTTGTCGCGCTGACCGCATGCAAGCAGCAGTTCCATCTTCAGCCGATAGGATTCCTCCCGCGTCGGCTCCATGGACACCATTCGATCAGCAACAGCCAAGCCGCTTTCGGCGTCCACGAGACGGGCGAGCTTTTCCAGCGACTGAAGCGCGCGGCTCTGCAGCCTTTCGCGTTCGGACGCCGCCCAATCGTCGAAAACGTTGGTGCCGACATGAAAGCCGTCGAGAAACGGTCCACTGTAGAGAGTCAACGCAGCCTGGAGTTCCGAGGCCGAACGGGCCGACAGGCCGGTTTCAAACTCGTCGACATCGACCCGCACCGCTTCCGGCCTCAGACCGATCAGGTCCTTGTGGGAATAGATGATATCCAAGCCGTGTCGCGCCAGATCCCGGCGCAGGACGCTGAGCGTTTGCCGCAGGCTGTTGCGCGAGTGTCCACTGTCGCTGTCGGTCCATAGATAATCGGCCAGCCGCTCGCGCGGCGCCGCCATGCCCGGACAGCGAGCCAGATATGCAAGAATTGCGGGGCCGCGCTTACCGGTGAGCCAAATTGTGCCGCCAGCCTCCTTTTCAAGCTGGAAACCGCCGAAAAGCAAAATCCGACTTGCAGCACGGCTTTCCGCATTTTGCATTGCTCAACGGCTCCCCAGCCTATTGAAATTCTAACTCAAAACTAACGCCTCGCAAGCTCCAGCGCGACGCCACCCAAGCGTTACCGTGACGCACTTCATTTAGACGCTGCTGAATTAACGGTAACTCAACCAGCAGCGTGGTTCCGGCCCAGGGGTGCGGCGAATGTCGAAGGTCACGGCCAATCTGCTGCTTCTGTTTGCGGCCGCGCTTTGGGGCTTCGGAAACGTGGCGCAAAAGACGGTGCTCGATCATCTCGACGCACTGAGCGCAGTCGGGCTGCGCTGCTTGATCGGCGGGCTGCTGGTGCTGCCCTTTGTCCTGACGGAAAGGCGAGCGCCGGCCGATTCCGCACATTCCTCCAGCGTGGCCCGGGTGGTCGTGCTGTTTGCCATCTCCATCATGCTGCAACAGCTCTGCTATCTCGGCGCCAGCGTCACCAATGCAAGCTTCTTCGTAAGCACGGCAACGGTGATCACGCCGCTGGCCGCCTGGCTGCTCATGGGTGAACGTCCGAAGGCAGGTCTCGTCGCCGCCGCCGGATCCACGGTGATGGGCTGCCTGCTGTTGTCGGGCGGGATTACCGGTTTCGGCGCCGGCGACCTCACCGCCCTCCTCTCGGCGGGCTGCTATGCGCTGTGGACGGTCGAGCTCGGGCGCCACATGCATGCCTATGCGCGCCCCTTCACGGCCGCCGCGGCGCAGTTCCTTGCCGCCGCCGCGATAGCCCTGCCGCTCGGGGCGGTGCAAGGCAATCTGTCATTGTCGGCGGCTTCCGAGGCCGGTCCCGAACTGGTGGTGCTCGGGGTTTTCTCGACCGCGGCCGCCTTCGGCATCCAGACTGCCGCCCTGCGTTTCACTTCGGCCAGCCACGCCGCGGTGATCGTCAGCGCGGAAAGCGTGTTCGGCGCCCTGGGCGCGGCGATCTTCCTTGGCGAGCGCTCTTCTGCGGCAGGCGCGCTCGGCGCGGCGATCATCCTCGGATCGATCCTGTCGGTCGCGATGTCGAACCGAACGTCGACGGCGTCCCTGCGAGCCAGTCCGGGCAGAGCCGACGCGGCATTGGCAGCAGGCGCCTGGCCGGTCAGGCGACGCTCATCGTCGTCAATGCAGGTCGGAAGGAGACAATCCGCTGACCTTTCCGGCGACGGCCCACGCCGGTCCCAACGACCGAGACCGCGTTGCATGGAAAACGACCTGTATCGAGATGGAGGGTAAGATGGTGGACGGTCTTCACAGGACACCGGGCTCCGACGGCAAAGGGGCAAGGCGTGCGCTTTCATTGGCGATGCTGGCGACACTGCCAGCCGCGGTCCTTTGGGGACCTGCCGCAGACGCAACCAACATAGATCCGCCGTCGATGCAGGTTGACGTCGCCGTCGTCTTCGCGGTGGACTTCTCCTCTTCGATTGATCCGAAGATTGCCGACCTGCAGCGTGAGGGCCATGCCGAAGCGCTCACCTCGCCGGAAATCATCCGCGCCATCTCGCAGAACTATATCGGTTGCATCGGCGTGGCCTATTTCGAATGGTCGAGCCCCGGTCGCTCGCGCACCGTGCTGCCATGGACGCGCATCTGCGGCCTGGACGATGCTAAGGCCGCCGCGTCGGTGATCAGCAATACAGGCGACACCGGCCATATGCGGCGAGGCAGGGGTGGAACTTCGGTTTCAACGGCAATCGATGTCGGAGGCCTTCTGCTCGACGAGTTCCCCGGGACCGCCATGAAGAAGGTGATCGACATCTCTTCCAATGGCGAGAACAATGACGGGCTGCCCGTCCAGCCGAGCCGGGAGAACGCGATCGCCAAGGGCTACACGATCAACGCGATCGCCATACCGGCGGATGACGAGGACCCCCGCCAGCCGCTGGCCTCCTACTTTGCCCAATCTGTCATCGGCGGTTCACAAGCCTTCGTGATGTCACCGAAGCAACCGCACGATTATGTCACGGCTCTTCGCCGCAAGCTGGTGACGGAAGTGAGCATGAACATCGACACGTATGTTCCGCCGATGGAGGCACAGGCTCTGTCCGCGCCAATAGCCGATCCTCGGTAGGACTGCGCCTCGATGAGGAGGGCTCACTCGTCATACGCGGAAGCGCGGCCAGCGCGCCCTACCCTTCCCTCAGCCAGACCAGCATCTCGCCGGGCTCACGATTGTCCCAGGCGAAATAGGGAACCGCCTTGAGCTTCGTCGCCTCAGTCGCCGGCGGCTCGCGGCGATAGAGATCGGCGCCCCAGCTCTCCGTCTCGGCCCTGCTGCCGATCGCCGAAAGCGTGACGACGCCGCCGAGCAGGTTTGGCTCCTTGTGAGCCTCGAGCCTTGCCTCGCGCGGCAGGGCGATGCGGTGCAGCCCACCGCCATTGTCGGTCTCCTCGACGCAATAGATCAGCGGGCCCCGCGCCAGCGCGACACGACCGATGTCCTGCCGCACCTGCGGGTTGGCGAAGAGGCGCGCCATCGACATTTCAAGGTCGAGCTCGACCTTGTCGCCCTGGCGCCATTCGCGGCGGATCGCGGCGTAACCGTCGACCGTCGCCGCTTCGAGATCGACCAGCTTGCCGTTTACCCGAAGCGCGGCCTTGCGGCACCACACCGGCACGCGCAGGTGAAGCGTGAACGCAACCGGCGCCTCAGGTCCGACCTCGATCGCGACGGCGCCGTCCCAGGGATAGTTGCTGGTCTGGACCAGGGTAACCTGGCGGCCGGCGATCTCGAAACGAGCGCTCGAGTCGCCATAGAGATGGACGGCCAGCGCGTCGTCGGCGAGGCCGTAGAAATAGCTGCCGATCGAGGCCACCATGCGGCCGATATTGGGCGGGCAGCAGGGGCAGCGGTGCCATTTCCAGCGGTGATGGCCACCCCTGCTCTCCAGCGGATTCTCGTAGAAGAACAGCGAGCCGTCGAGCGACAGGCCGGAGATCGAGCCGTTGTACAAGGCCCGTTCCATCATGTCGGCGTAACGCGCGTTCGGCCCCATGCCGAGCATGCGGCTTGCCCAGAACACCAGGCCGACCGAGGCGCAGGTCTCGGCATAGGCTGTCTCGTTGGGCAGGTCATAGTCGCTGGTGAAGCCCTCATTGTGCGCCGACGGCCCAAGGCCGCCGGTGACATAGAGGCTCTTGGTCATGAGATCGTCCCAGAGCCGGTCGAGCGCTACGCGCAGCGTGTCGTCGCCATATTCCGTCGCGATATCGGCCATGCCGGAATAGAGATACATCGCGCGCACCGCGTGGCCGACGACCTTGTCCTGCTCGCGCACCGGCTTGTGCGACTGGTTATACTCGTACGTCTTGAAGTGATA
>NZ_RZRY01001010.1:0-1787 GCF_003998035.1 Mesorhizobium sp. M2A.F.Ca.ET.039.01.1.1
ATCATGCACACCACGATGCTCTGCTCGCGCCGGAAGAATTTCTGGTGCCGCTTGAAATAGTCGTAAGGAATGGGCGCGGCGATCGGCGTGATCAGCTTCGCCAATATCCCGTCCTGCACGGCGAGGTCGTTGCCGAAGCCGGCCGCCTCCATGAAATCGTCGAAGCCGACAATGACGTCGATCCAGTCGTAGGAAGCCGTCAGCGGCATCTCGACCTCGGTGATGATACCGTTGGTACCATAGGCATGCATGACCTTGAGCACCTCTTCGCCGGTGAGCTCCATGACGCGCGGCTCGGCTTCCATGGTCACCGTTCGCAGTCGGATGACATTGCCGAGGTCGCGCAACCCGCCCCAGCGGATCGAGCCGATGCCGCCTGAGCCGCCGGCGATAAAGCCGCCGATCGAGGCGGTGTTGTAGGTCGAGGGCGACATGCGCAGTTCCTGGCTGGAATGCGCCCGCGTCGCCTTGTCGATCTCGGCCAGAACGGCGCCAGGCCCGGTCACCACGCGTCCCGGCGCGATCGTCTTGATCGCGTTCATCTCGGCGAGGTTGAGCACCACGCCGCCCGACAGCGGCATCGCTTGCCCATAATTGCCGGTGCCGCTGCCGCGCGGCGTCACCGGGACACCGTGCCGGTGACATGCTGCGAGCACGCGGATCACCTCGTCCTCATTCTTCGGCGTGACGATGAGATCGCCTTTGACATGATCGAGCTGTGCCTTCAGCACCGGGCTGTACCAGTAGAAGTCGCGGCTCTTCTGCTGGACGATCGCCGGATGGTCGTCGATCTTGATCCCGTCGAGATCGCGCTTCAGCGCTGCGATATCCATCATCACACCATCAATTCGTCGAGTTCGGCATAATCGGGCAGCTGGCGTTCGATCGCCCTGCCGTCGCGCACCACGATGCGATCCGATTCGGGCCGCGACAGCAATTCGGTCCAGCTCCGTCCCTTGAAGACGATGAAATCGGCGCTGCCGCCGACGGCAAGCATCCCAGCGTCATCGAGCCGCATTACCTCCGCCGGCGTCGCCGCCACCGCCTTCGGCCAGTCGCCGACCGGATGGTCGAAATGCAGGATGCGCGTCGCCATGCGGTAGACTTCCAGCATGTCGAGATCGCCATAGGCGTAGAACGGATCGCGCGTGTTGTCGGACGCGACCGCAACCTTGATGCCGCGCGCCTTCATCTCGTGCAGCAGCGTCACCCCGCGCCAGCGCGGTGTCGTTTGGTTGTTGCGGCGGTCTTGCAGATAGAGGTTGCACATCGGCAGCGACACCACGGCGATCCGCGCCTTCGCCACCTTATCCAGCGTATCAAGAACCTCGAGGTCCGACTGCCGCGCCAGCGAGCAGCAATGGCCGACCAGGATGTTGCCCTCGAAACCGTTCCAAAGCGACGCCTCGGCGATCTTCTTCAGCGAGATCGCCGCGACATCGTCGGTCTCGTCGGCATGGAAATCGAGGTCGAGCCCGTGCTTGATGGCTTCAGCGAAAACCTGGTCGAGCAGTTCTTCGAGGTCCGGCACCATATAGGTGACGACGCCGAGCACGCCCTTGGCCGCGGCGACGCGCTTGGCCAGCCGCTCGAACCAGACCTTGTCGCGCACGCCTTCGATGCCGAGCAGGCAGGCGGCCTGCAGGTCGATCCGCCCGCGCCATTTTTCCCGCATCGCCTCGAACACAGGCCAGGAGATTTCTTCCTGCGGCGGCATGCTGTCGAGATGCGTGCGCACCGCCTTGGTGCCATGCGCATAGGCCGAGCGCAGCGAGAAATCCATGCGC
>NZ_RZRY01001011.1:0-1784 GCF_003998035.1 Mesorhizobium sp. M2A.F.Ca.ET.039.01.1.1
CGACGAGGCGGATCGCCGCCGCGTCCGGACGCGGATGCACGCAGAGCAATTCGGCGTCGCCGAAGCGCCCTTCGATTGCATCGAGGATGGCAACGAGCTGCTCGGGCCGGGCGATGACGGCCAGCCCGCCGCGCGGCCTGGCGACGGCGGCGGCGCTCCTGATCCAGCTTTCGAACAGCCCATCCTCGCCCACATGCGCCTGCCGGCGCAGCGCGTCTGGCGTCGAGCGATCCTCGGCGGCGTTGAAAGGCGGGTTCATGATGACGAAGTCGAAGGAATTTTCGGGAAGCCCGGCCTCGGCCCGCGCCCGGCCGGTCAGCGTCACGTCGGCCGTCAGCACCGAGGCGCGGTTGCCGAGATGCGCATTGCCGGGATGCGAGAGCGTGGCGGCGGCGAACCCCGCCATTTCGGCGGAGCGCTCGACGAGCACGGCCTGCGCCGACGGACACCGCGACAGCACGGCAAGCGCGGCAGCACCAGCCCCGGCGCCGAAATCGGCGAGCCGGCCGGAAAAGCGGGACGGCACGGCGGCCGCCAGCATCATGGCGTCCATGCCGGCTCGATGACCGCCCTGGCTAGGCTGCACCAGCCAGAAGCGTCCGCGATGGAAGGCATCGACCGTATGCGCCGGCGTATCTGGGGCGGTTGTCGCTGCCATTATTTTTGGCGGATCTCGTTTTCGATGCCGGCATCCTTGAGGATGCGGCGCGCCACGTCGGCCTTGTCGGCGTCGACCATGACACGCTTCTGCAAAAGGCCGATGGACCCTTCCAGCACGCTCATATTCAGGTCGGCGACGAAACAGGCGATGCCGGCGTCGCGCATCAGCGATTCGACAAAGGAGATCACGACGGCGTCATTGGTGCGGACAAGCTCGATCATGGAACGAAAATCGCAGGTTGCGGCGTTCATGTAAACGTGCGGGTAAACACAGCGTCGGCAGAGCGCGCCAATTCGCCTCTTGCCGTGTCCGGTTGTGCCGCCCTAGAGTCGGCGCGGGATCAAAGGGTGCCGTGGGTGCGCGCTGCTCGTGCGCGTCAATGTAGACGGGAGTTGTCGTGGTGGGTGTCGTTCTCAACATCGAAGGAAAGCGGGAACCCGCTTCCATCAATGATCTGATCGATCTGACGGCCGCCGACATGGGACGCGTCAACGAACTGATCCTGTCCAAGGCCGGCTCCGACGTCGAGATGATCCCGGAGATCGCCAACCACCTGATCTCTTCCGGCGGCAAGCGGCTCAGGCCCATGCTGACGCTCGCCGCCGCGCAGATGTTCGGCTATTCGGGCGAAGGCCATGTCAAGCTCGCCACCGCGGTCGAATTCATGCACACGGCGACGCTTCTGCATGACGACGTGGTCGACGAGAGCGCCTTGCGCCGCGGCAAGAAGACGGCGCGCATGATCTGGGGCAACCAGGCGAGCGTTCTGGTCGGCGATTTCCTGCTCGGCCAGGCCTTCCGCATGATGGTCGAGGTCGGCTCGCTGGAAGCGTTGGACATCCTGTCGACCGCCGCCTCCATCATCGCCGAGGGCGAGGTGATGCAGCTTGCCGCCGCCAAGAACCTCGACACCACCGAGGACGAGCATTTCGCCGTCATCAAGGCCAAGACCGCGGCGCTGTTCTCGGCCGCCGCCGAAGTCGGGCCGGTGATCGCCCAGGCCTCGCGCACCGACCGCGCCGCATTGCGCTCCTACGGCATGAATCTCGGCCTTGCCTTCCAGCTCATCGACGACGCGCTGGATTATGGCGGGTCCTGCACAGAGATCGGCCAGAAAGTAAGC
>NZ_RZRY01001012.1:0-1783 GCF_003998035.1 Mesorhizobium sp. M2A.F.Ca.ET.039.01.1.1
CTGTAAGCCCAGGCCAACCACTCGCATAAAATCGCCAAGTCATCTGCCTCGACCGTGGGCCCCGCCCATATCCGAAATCCCGGTGGCGCGTCACCGTAGCTCCAGATGTCAAAAGCCGCGCCTTCGGCTTCGAGTAGACGGATCATCCCCGCAACGATCTCGTCGCCGTCCTCTTTGTCGCTGGCAGCCACATGTTCTCCTACAAGCCGAAGAGTAATTGAACAGGTGGAGCGGGCTGCCGGATTTATGCAGGTCCAATCAATCCAAGGAGTAGAGTTCACCCAGTCGGCCATCACAGCGTAGTTACTGGCAACCCTTTTCAGAAGCGCGGGTAGTCCGCCGCATGCTTCGGCCCAGTCGAGCGCAGAGTGGATATCCGCGACTGCGAACATGCTAGGGGTCGAGATCGTGCGGCCGCCAAAGAACGCTTTGTTCACAGATCCGTCGGGATTGTGCAGTCTCATCAGCCTGGCTACAGGTTTACGCTCGCGGATCTTCAGCCGTGCCTGGGCTCGCGGGGAGAGCGCGATCATGCCATGGCCGCCTTCACCGCCAAGCGCCTTCTGCCATGACCAGCACAGAACATCGATCCGATCGAAGTCGATGTGCCTCGTAAAAGCTGCCGAGACGGCATCCGCGATCACAAGCCCGGCACGGTCAGGAAGAATCCAGTCAAGATCCGGTGGACAGACGCCGCTGCTGGTGCCGTTTAGCACAAGAACGATGTCGTGATTGGGGTCGATCCTGCCAATGGTCGGAAAATCTCCGAAAGCACAAATGTGCCGGCGTTGGGGGGCAAGCGCCAACGTATCGATCTCATTTGCCCAATACTGCGAGAAGCTATCTGACAAGAATGTCTCGACTGGAAAAGGGCCGAGTAGATTTTGTAAGGCCATACTGCAGGCCCCAGTGCCCGAACCGGGCGCGATTCCGCAGAGCCAGCCATCAGGCAGTTCTAGCAAAGAGGCCATGCGCCTGATTACCTCTCCCAGCCTTTCTGCTCCCTCGGTGCTCCGGTGACTTCGTCCAACATAGCGCAGCATAGTTGGGTGCACGCTCCAACCTGGATGCTTGCGGCAAGGGCCTGATGAAAACCGCGGATCGGACGGGAGGAGCGATGGTTTCACAGCTGCGCTTGGTAGAGTCATGGCTTCCTCCAAATTGGGAAAACGGGGGTGCCTCAACAGAGATACCTGCGATCAGGCGATGTCCTGCGCCATCAGCGCCGACAGCTTTCCATCGGCAAAACTCATCCGCTCATCACCGCGGAGATCCGAAAGACGCCTGATGATCACATCGTCAGGCAATGCCCAGCCGTCGCGTAGCTTTTGAACAAAGGAGGGATGGATAAAGTTTGAGCCCGCGAATTGATATGCCGCACTGCTTCCCCAGCCATACAGTTTGCGAAGCGGATCGAAGTGACGCAGGACGTGCTCGAGAAGCGCCCGTTCTTTGGATGTTTCGAGACGAGTGAGAATCGGAAGGAGTTGCTCACTAGCCGTATTTCCTGCCCCGCGGCCCATGCCGCCCATGGTGCAATCTATCCAGGTCGCTCCCGCCATTGCGGCGGCCACTGAATTGACCACTGCATATCCCCGGTTGTCATGGCCGTGGAATCCAATGGCAGGCTCAATTCGATCCGCAAACCGGCCGATTAATTCCTGAACGCGCGCTGGCTTCATAGAGCCAAAAGAATCGGCAATATAAAGCACGTCAAGGTTGTCGATTCGCTCTAGCTCATTCAGGCAGACCTCAACTTGTGCAGGATCAGCTGCATCGATCT
>NZ_RZRY01001013.1:0-1781 GCF_003998035.1 Mesorhizobium sp. M2A.F.Ca.ET.039.01.1.1
GACCTCGACGATGCCGAGCGCAGCGTGCTGCAGCGCGCGATGGCGCGCACCGGCGGCAATGTCTCGGCAGCGGCGCAGAGCCTCGGCATCTCGCGCGCGACGCTGCATCGCAAGCTCGCCCGTTTCAGCATCCGCCGGCCGCATTGATTTACGCAACCTGACCTGTCGCAGTTCTGCGACACTCGGCGGCCGCGATCCGTTTGCCTGGGGATGACAGGCCGAAGAGCATCCGCAAGTGTCTCCAGCGACGCGCCACATTCCGTGACGCCGTTTTTGCTGGGAGGCAGACAATGAACAAGGTTGAGTTCTCACGCGCGGCCAAGGTCCCCTTCGCCAAGCGCTATGACAACTTCATCGGCGGCCGCTGGGTCGCCCCGCATGCTGGAAGATACTTCGACAACATCTCGCCGGTGACCGGCCGGCCGCTTTGCGAGATCGCAAGGTCCGACGCACAGGACGTCGAAGCCGCGCTCGACGCCGCGCACAAGGCGAAGGATGCCTGGGGCAAGACCAGTCCGGCGGCCCGCGCCTTGATCCTCAATCGCATTGCGGACCGCATGGAAGACAATCTCGACCTGCTGGCGCTCGCCGAAACGTGGGACAACGGCAAGCCGATCCGCGAGACGACGGCGGCGGACCTGCCTCTGGCCATCGACCACTTCCGCTATTTCGCAGGCGTCCTTCGCAGCCAGGAGGGCAGCCTTTCCGAGATCGACCATGACACGGTCGCCTATCATTTCCATGAGCCGCTGGGTGTCGTCGGCCAGATCATTCCTTGGAACTTCCCGTTGCTGATGGCCTGCTGGAAGCTGGCGCCCGCGCTCGCCGCCGGCAATTGCGTGGTGCTGAAGCCGGCCGAGCAGACGCCTGCCACCATCATGCTGTGGGCCGACCTTATCGGCGATCTTTTGCCTGAAGGCGTGCTCAACATCGTCAACGGCTTCGGCCTCGAGGCCGGCAAGCCGCTGGCATCGTCGAACCGCATCGCCAAGATCGCCTTCACCGGCGAGACGACGACCGGCCGCCTGATCATGCAGTATGCCTCGCAGAACCTCATCCCGGTGACGCTGGAACTCGGCGGCAAGTCGCCCAACATCTTCTTCCAGGACGTCGTTGCCGAGGATGACGATTTCTTCGACAAGGCGATCGAGGGCTTCGTCATGTTCGCGCTCAACCAGGGCGAGGTCTGCACGTGCCCGAGCCGCGCGCTGGTGCATGAGAAGATCTACGACAAGTTCATGGAGCGCGCGCTGAAGCGCGTCGAGGCGATTGTGCAGGGCGATCCGCTCGATCCGGCCACCATGATTGGCGCGCAGGCTTCGAGCGAGCAGCTGGCAAAGATCCTCTCCTACTTCGATATCGGTCGCCAGGAGGGAGCCCAGGTGCTGACCGGCGGCGAGCAGAACCACCTGCCGGGCGACCTGGCCGGCGGCTATTACGTGAAGCCGACGGTCTTCAAGGGTCACAACAAGATGCGCATCTTCCAGGAAGAAATCTTCGGGCCGGTGGTGTCGGTGACGACCTTCAAGGACGACGACGAGGCGCTGTCGATCGCCAACGACACGCTGTACGGCCTCGGCGCCGGCATCTGGAGCCGCGACGCGAACCGCTGCTACCGCTTCGGCCGCGCGATCCAGGCAGGCCGCGTCTGGACCAACTGCTATCACGCCTATCCGGCGCATGCCGCCTTCGGCGGCTACAAGCAGTCCGGCATCGGCCGCGAGACGCACAAGATGATGCTCGACCACTACCAGCAGACCAAGAACATGCTGGTCAGCTAC
>NZ_RZRY01001014.1:0-1781 GCF_003998035.1 Mesorhizobium sp. M2A.F.Ca.ET.039.01.1.1
GAATAATACGATTTTCGTACTATCATGATGGTGGCTCGGCGGCGTTCCGCTGCCGGTCCCTGAATGGAGACGCCTGTGACCATCATGATCAACGGATCCGACTATCCCGTTCCAGACGATGCGCGCGTGTCGCTGCTCGACATGTTGCGCGAACGCCTTGGGCTAACCGGCACGAAGCTCGGTTGCAACCAGGGTGCCTGCGGCGCCTGCACAGTGTTGCTGGACGACGAGCGGGTGCTGTCCTGCCTCACGCTGGCGGCACAGGCAAAGGGGCGCGATGTTCGCACGATCGAAGGACTGCAAGGGCCAGACGGCGGCCTCCACCCCCTGCAAGAGGCTTTCATCGAACATGATGGCCTCCAGTGTGGCTACTGCACCCCGGGCCAGATCTGCTCGGCGATCGCCATGGCGCGGGAGTTGCGGCGCGGCGATCCAAGTCACGTCACTGCCGATCTCGCAGGCCCGGTCCGGCCGACCCGCGAGGAAATCCGCGAACGCATGAGCGGCAATCTGTGCCGCTGCGGTGCGCATAACGGCATTGTCGAAGCGATCGAGGAAATGCTTGCTGGAGAGCCGGCATGACGCCCTTTGCATTTCACATCGCGAATGACCGTGCGGAAGCCCTGGCGCTTGCTGCCGACGGCGCACGGTTCGTCGGCGGGGGCACGAACCTTGTCGATCTGCTCAGGCAGAATGTCGACTCCGCTTCGCAACTGGTCGATGTCAGCCGCCTCACCTCCGACATCCAGGAAGCTGATGGCGGCGCGCTGCTCATCGGCGCATCGATGAAGAACAGCGCTCTAGCCGCGCAACCGCTGATCCGCGAACGCTATCCGATGCTGTCGCGCGCCTTGCTGGCCGGGGCCTCGGCGCAGATCCGCAACATGGCGACGGTCGGCGGCAACATTATGCAGCGGACACGCTGCGCCTATTTCTACGATGTGGACGGGGCGCGATGTAACAAGCGGCAGCCTGGCGGCGGCTGTGACGCCATCGGCGGCTTCAACCGCTATCACGCAATATTGGGTGCGTCGAATAACTGCGTGGCAACCCATCCCTCGGACATGTGCGTCGCGCTTGCCGCGCTCTCGGCGGTGGTGCATCTCGCCGGCCCCGCAGGTGAGAGAACGGTGCCGCTCGCCGAGTTCCACGCCTTGCCAGGCGCCAGTCCACAAATCGAGAGTGTCCTGCAGCCCGGGGAGATGATCACCGCGGTAGAGCTTCCGCCCGCGACCCCCGCAATGGTGAATTCCGAGTATCGCAAGCTGCGCGACCGTTCGAGCTATGCATTCGCACTGGTTTCCGTGGCGGCTGGCCTGGACGTCGTCGAGGGCAAGGTCGCCGAGGTTCGGATCGCGCTTGGCGGCGTGGCCGCAAAGCCATGGCGCGCCACGCATGCGGAGGCGGCGCTTCGCGGATTGCCGGCGACCCGCGCGAATTTCCTTTCCGCCGCGGAGGAGGAATTGGCCGAGGCGCGGCCGCTCGAAGGCAATGCTTTCAAGATCGGGCTGGCGCAGCGCACGATCGCAGCCGTCCTTGAATCGCTGGCAGGAGATCCCGCATGAGCAAGCTGCAGAATGCCCTCGTCGGCGGAGTCCGCACGGTGCTGGGCCGCGTTCCCGCAAGCTGGCTGCCCGGCGGCACGCCGGATCCGATCATTGAGAAGCGCGCGACGCTGGGAACCCAGCAGCCACGCGTCGACGGTCCCGACAAGGTGCGCGGCGCGGCGCGCTTCGCAGCCGAGGTGCCGATGGAGAACCTGCTCCATGCCGCCTTTGTCC
>NZ_RZRY01001015.1:0-1779 GCF_003998035.1 Mesorhizobium sp. M2A.F.Ca.ET.039.01.1.1
CGCCCAGACCCCGATGACGGCGGCCTACCGCCACGCCGAAGCCTCGGTCGTCGCGCCATTCGAATACACCTCGATGATCCTCGGCGTCGTCATCGGCTATTTCGTCTTCGGCGACGTGACCTCGCCCAACACGCTGGTCGGCGGCGTCATCGTGGTCGCCGCCGGCATCTTCATCATCTGGCGCGAGCGGCAGCTCGGCCTGGAGCGCACGCGCACCAGGACAGCCGCGCCGCCGCAGGGGTGATCGAAATCGCCGGCATCTAGACAAAGGTCACGGATGTTTCTCAGTCCATTAGGAATTTAAAATGAATGACAAAGAGCGACCTTACGTCCTTCACACCAACCGCGAACTGGAGATGATGCTTGCCCGAGCCAAACCGATGGCTGTGTTTGCTCACGAGAAAGTGGATGGCTTTGAGAAATCCGACGCACTGGCCAATCAGGACTTCGCGCCACACGTCGCCGCCGGGACGCTTTCGGAGCACTTGAGGACCAGAACGATCTCCCTGCCAAGCGGTACTGCGGTGGATATCGACTACTGGTTCTACACGCTCAAGGGCGAGGAATGGCGGGTCGAAGCATATTGGCTGCTTATCGATTTCCTCCACGACAGGGGTTGGTGCCCGCAATTCGAATGGCTGCAAGGAAAGCTGCTTGGGTACACCGATCAGGAGAATACCCATCATCTTTTGCGGACCTATCCGGCAGACCTGTGGGTTGCCGAGATTTGCAAGTCGCAGGATGCCGGATCGGCCGAAGCTTAGCTGCTCGTCGCATTGGCCCGCTCTTTCGCCAGCCGCACCAGCACCGCGCGTGTCTGCTCATCGGCCGGGAAAAAGGATTCGATCGCCAGTTCCGACAGGGTGACGTCCAGCGGCGTGCCGAACACGGTGATGGTGCTGATGAAGGAAAGCACCTGATCGCCATGCGCGAGCCTGAGCGGATGCACGATGCCGCTCGGCTCGACCGGAGCCGGCCGGCTGCTTTTCAAGCCGGACGGATAGGCGCGCAGCTCGCGCTCCAATTCGATCAGCACCGGATCGCCGGTCGCGTCGTTCTGGTGCTTCAGCCGCTCCAAGAGATGCGCGCGCCATTCCGCCAGATTGACGATGCGCGGCGCCACGCCACCGGGATGCAGGCTCAGCCTCAGCACATTGACCGGGGATTGGAGCAGCGACTGTTCGGAGATATCGGCGAGGAATGGGGCGATCGCTGCATTGGCGGAAACAAGATTCCAGTGCCGGTCCACCGCCAGCGCCGGAAAAGGCTCGTGGCCCTTGAGCACGGTCTCGACGGCGGCCACCGCCGGTGCCAGCGTGGCGTCGGTCAGTGGCTTTTCGCTGAAGCTCGGCGCGAAGCCTGCCGCAAGCAGCAGCTGGTTGCGCTGTCGCAGCGGGATCGACAGCTGCTCGGCCAGATGCAGCACCATCTCGCGCGACGGCTGCGCGCGGCCGCTTTCGACGAAGGAGAGATGCCGCTGCGAGATATCGGCCTCCATAGCGAGATCGAGCTGGCTCATGCGCCGGCGCGTGCGCCACTCGCGGATCAGGCTGCCGGCGGAGGGTTCGGGTGTGGTCATGAGGGGATGATTAGGGCGGCGGCTGAGCGTTTCAACTACCTGGGAGGTTATGGCTCCCCCTTCCCCCCCTTGTGCAGGGCTGTCCGGGGAAAGTTAGACATAGTCGAGGCTCATCTGATCGGGAGAGCAGCGGGGGTACCTTCGACTTGGATTGACGGGCGGCGGTTTGTCGATGGCGGCGATGTGGCGCCGCTCGAACA
>NZ_RZRY01001016.1:0-1772 GCF_003998035.1 Mesorhizobium sp. M2A.F.Ca.ET.039.01.1.1
GGCCTGGGCGATGTCCTCGGCCCTGGCAAGCAGCGCGGCGGAGGTCTGCTCGGCGCGTTCGGCGATCTTGCGATCGGCGTCGCTGAAGGCCGCACCGGCCTGCTCATGCAGGGTGCTTGTGACTTCCATGACCTTGTCGCGCAACGCGCCCGCCACGAACACCGCGGTCTTCTCCAGCACGCCGCGCACATTGTCGACACCGGTCGACAGCGCTCGCTCCATGGTGCTGGCGCGTTCTTCGATGACACCGGTCTGGCGGCTGAAGGCCTGCTCGATCTTCTCGACATCGGCGGCGATCGCTGCCGAAATGTCGCTGCTCCGCGCGGCGATCTGGTCGATATGGCCGGAGACCGAACGGTCGACGTCCTTGCGCGTATCGGCGAGCTTGGCGAGATCGTCCTCCAAGGCGCGGGCCAGCATGTCGCGGCCTTCTGACAGCTTGCCGACATGGCCGGCGATGACGTCGTCGATCTCGGATCGGCTTTCGGTCAGCTTCTGGAGGTCGGCTTCGAGGGCGCGCCTGAGGATATCGCGGCCCTCGGCGAGCTTCTCGACCTGGCCGGCGACAAGACCGTCGATGCCGGCCCGGCTTTCGGCCAGCTTGGCGAGATCGGCTTCAAGGGCGCGCGTGAGGATATCGCGGCCTTCGGCGAGCTTTTCGACCTGGCCGGCGACAAGGCCGTCGATCGAGGCGCGGCTTTCGGCGAGCTTGGCAAGGTCGGCTTCGAGCGCGCGCTTGAGGATGTCGCGGCCTTCCGCCAGCTTCTCGACCTGGCCGGCGACAAGCCCGTCGATGCTGGAACGGCTTTCGGCCAGCTTGGCGAGGTCGTCCTCCAGCGCCTTGGACAGCGTCGCGCGGTTCTGCGACAACTGGTCGGCATGGGTCTGCATGAGCCCGCTGGCATTGGCCATATCGGCGTCGAGCGCGCGCGAGAGTTCGGCGCGATGGCCGGTGATCTTCTGCGAATGATCGACGATTGCGCCCTGAATCGTGTTGAGATCGGCTTCCAGCGCGCGCTTGAGAATGTCGCGGCCTTCGGCCAGCTTCTCGACCTGGCCGGCGACCAGCCCGTCGATGCTGGAGCGGCTCTCCGCCAGCTTGGCGAGATCGTCTTCGAGCGACTTGGACAGCACCGAACGGTCCTGAACGAGCCGGTTCTGATGTTCGGCAACGGCGCCGCTGACATTCTGAAGGTTATCCTCCAGGGCTCTCGATAGGGCCGAGCGGTCTTGCGCCAGCTTGTTCTGATGATCGGCAATGGCGCCGCTGACGGCCTGCAGATCGGCTTCGAGGGCCTTCGACAGTTGCGAGCGATCCTCCAGCACCTTGTCCGAGTGTCCCGCAATGGCACCCTTGATGGTGTTGAGGTCGGCCTCCAGGGCGCGCTTGAGGATATCGCGGCCTTCGGCAAGCTTTTCGACCTGGCCGGCAACGAGGCCGTCGATCGAGGCACGGCTTTCAGCCAGCTTGGCGAGGTCGGCTTCCAGCGTCTGCGATAGCAGGCCGCGGTCCTCGGCGAGCTTGCCGGCATGGCTGTCGATCAGGCCGCGGATGCCGCTCAGATCGCTTTCAAGCGCGCGGCTGAGCTCACCGCGGTCCTCGGCGAGCTTGGTCGAATGGGTCTCGACCAGGTTCCTGATGCCGATGATGTCGGTCTCGAGCGCCTTGGCCAGCACGGCGCGGCCCTCGGCGATCTTCTCGACCTGACTGGCGACGAGGCCGTCGATCGAGGCGCGGCTGTCCTGCAGCTTGCCGAGATCGGCTTCCAGGG
>NZ_RZRY01001017.1:0-1771 GCF_003998035.1 Mesorhizobium sp. M2A.F.Ca.ET.039.01.1.1
GCTCGAACCCGAACTATGACGATCCCGCCGGGTTTCCTTCGATCACTGCGGCGTTGTCGACGGAACGGCCGGACCGGCTGGACGTCATCCATATCCTGCTCGAGCATGGCGCCGACCCGAACATGCGCGGCGTGAGCGACTGGACGCCCCTGCACTACGCGGTTTCGCGGCGTGACGCCGAGGCGATTCAGCTGCTGCTGCTCTCGGGCGCGGATCCATCGCTAAGAACCCGCATCGACGACTATGAGACACCATTGGAAGGCGCGGAAGAGGCCGGCTTCGAGGCCGGCGCCTTGCTGCTGCGTGAAGCGATGGACAGCCGCCGATGACGCGCGGCGCGCGGCCGCCGTTATACCACCGTTAGCTTGGCCTTGAAGCGTTTGGCGTTGGCCACATAGTGAGCCGCCGAGGCGCGCAGGCGCTCGACCGCCGCTTCATCCAGCGTCCTGATCACCTTTGCGGGCGAGCCGACGATCAGCGAATTGTCTGGAAAAACCTTGTTTTCCGTCACCAGCGCGCCGGCGCCGACCAGCGAGTTGTTGCCGATCCTGGCGCCGTTCAGCACGATGGCGCCCATGCCGATCAGGCTGTTGTCGCCGATCGTGCAGCCATGCAGCAGAGCCCTATGACCGATCGTGCAGCCTTCGCCGATGGTCAGTGGAAAGCCCGGATCGGTGTGCATGATCGTATGTTCCTGCACATTGGTGTCGGCGCCGATCGTGATGCGCTCGCCATCGCCGCGGATGGCGACGCCGAACCAGAAGCCGACATTGCGGCCGATCCTGATACTGCCGATCAGCGTGGCGTCCGGCGCGATCCAGTTCGTATCGGCGTCCTCGAACTCGGGCGCCTTCCCATCGATCGCATAGACCGGCATTTTCGTCTCCGATTCGTCTCAACCAGCGAATTCAAAAGACCCTAAGTTCTCGGTCGCCCAGGATGCAATGGCGATGAGCACGACGCCAAGCGCCAGAGCCCAGACGATGGCCGTGCAGCCGCAGGACAACAGCGCCATCGTGCCGATGCGGCCCTCGCGCCGGGCGGCCAAGGCTTCGTTGGTAAGCATGAACGGTCCGGCGCAGGCCGTTGCCGCGAGCGAGCGCAGGATATGGACCGGCGAAACATAGGGCTCGGCGAAGGCCAGGCGTCGTCCGGAGAAAAGCTCCATGGCCGATCCGGCCAATCCGCAAGCCGTGATACCAATCGCAAACGCGTAAAGAACAAGCACAACGGGCTCCATGTTTACCAACCGTTTACCATGAAAACGCACAGTCGTGCCAACGCGCTGCAAGAGCCATGCCGCGCAGGCTGTGCCGCCGAAGGACAGGTGGGCGGATCGGGAAAGAGCGATGAGAGACGCAACGGCTGCCGAGAGCCCGGACTTCGAGGTCGTCGATTCGACCCTGATGAAGCGGGTCTTCTATATTTTCGCGGCTCTGGCGCTGCTTTCGGTGGCGATCAGCGTCGGCGGCAAATGGCTCGGACGGTCGATCGCCATGGCGGGCTATTCGGATGACACCATGGTGCGCCAGATCGTCATGGGCAACAATCTGATCAGCGTGCCGGCAAACTTCATCCGCTTCGACCAGGCCAGGCGCGACGGCATCGCCTCGCGGCTCGATCTCTATCTGCGCTATCCCGAGATGGACGGCTACAGCGCGGCCGCGCGTGACGACTTCAACCACACGACGACCAGGAAGATCATCTTCCTGTCGTTCGAGCCGCGCATGATGTCGCGCGACATGAGCGGCCGTTTCGCGCCGATCTACAG
>NZ_RZRY01001018.1:0-1769 GCF_003998035.1 Mesorhizobium sp. M2A.F.Ca.ET.039.01.1.1
CTCGGACTCCGATAACGTGTTCGATTTTGGCGCTCGTTCGATCATGGTCCCGGAGCTTCAACGCCGCCTTCGCCGCCAATTCGGGATTAACATGCCCGCGATCCTGGTCTTTCGGCATCCTTCGCCGAGGGAGCTTGCAAAATTTTTATCGGGAAAATCGGCGAAGGGCGACGCAGCGGGTACGACGTTGGCTGGTCTCGCAAACCGGCGTGTGTCGACCAAAAAACGCGCTTCTCCGGGCTGATCCTGCGCACCGATGTCCCACTCCAGCAGATAATTGGCGCGCTCGGGAAGCCAAAGAGCACATAAACGGACCAGCGACGAGGTTAAAAATGAACGGCCAGGTTCGCATAGCTACGCCGATCGCCATCATCGGCATGGCCTGCCGGTTCCCCGATGCTGATACGCCCAAGGCGTTCTGGGAAAACATTATTGCCGGACACGAGAGCGTTCGTCAGTTGTCGGATGTTGAACTCGCCGGCGCGGGCGTCGAGCCCGAGGAATGGGAAGCGGACGATTATATTCGCCGCGGCGCGCCGCTTGCGGGCCTCAGCTACTTCGACGCTGACTTCTTCAGCATCATGCCTCGTGAGGCGGCACTCCTCGATCCGCAGCATCGATTATTCCTGGAAAACATTTGGCACGCCATAGAAGATGCTGGCTACGCCGTCCGTTCGACCGAGATGACGACGGGCATCTATGCCGGTTCCGGCCCGAACACCTATTTCGCCAGATGCGTTGCCGGCTCGCACGATTTCAGCAAGGAAGGCATGCTCGACACTATGTCTGGCTTTCAGGTCATGCTGGCAAACGACAAGGACTACCTAGCGACTCGGGCGGCCCATCGCCTCAACCTCATCGGCCCCGCCATCACCGTCCAAACAGCTTGTTCGACCTCACTCGTAAGTCTCCATCTGGCCTGCAACGGTCTGCAGAACGGCGATTGCGACCTGGCGCTGGCGGGCGGTGTCACGGCAATCATCCCCGACGGTGCGGGCTATCGCTATCAAGAGGGCATGATCTTGTCCCGCGACGGACACTGCCGTCCCTTCGATGCCGAGGCCAGCGGCACCGTATTCTCGAGTGGCGTCGGTGTGCTTGCGCTGCGACGTCTCGATGACGCGCTTGCCGAGGGTGACAACATCCACGCTGTTATTCGCGGATCGGCGATCAACAATGACGGCAGCGACAAAATGAGCTTCTCGGCGCCGAGCATCGAGGGGCAATCAAGCGTCGTCGCAAGAGCACTCATCAACAGTTCGCTCGCGCCGGAAACAATCTCCTACATTGAGACGCACGGAACGGGCACGAACCTGGGTGATCCGATCGAGATTGAAGCCCTTAGCGCAGTCTTCGCCGGTTCGCCGGCGAATGTCGCGCCGATTACCCTTGGTTCGGTGAAGGCCAATATCGGCCATACGATCGCCGCTTCCGGCGTCGCCGGTGTAATCAAGACTGTCATGGCACTGAAGTCGCGAACCTTGCCGCCGGCGGTTAATTTCGGGACGCCCAATCCGGAGATCGACTTCGGTCGACTCCCCTTCGCCGTGCCGGCGAGCGCTGTGCCATGGAAATCAGAGGGTCCGCGGCGCGCGGGCATCAGTTCGTTCGGCGTGGGCGGAACAAATGCCCATGTGATTTTGGAGGAAGCACCGGCGAACTGCTCATCTCAGCCGAACGACGCGCCGCAGCACCCAGACGTCCCTCGTACGCTGAACATTTCGGCACGGACGCCACAGGCCCTGCGCGCCCTGGCCAAGAGTTTTGCC
>NZ_RZRY01001019.1:0-1765 GCF_003998035.1 Mesorhizobium sp. M2A.F.Ca.ET.039.01.1.1
CTGCTGATGCAGTCGCTGCAGTCCGGCATGGTGCTGCTCGGCGTCGATTCGCCGCTGCAAAGCATCGTCGTGGGCGCCGTGCTGGTCGTGGCGGTGTGGCTCGACACCCTCTATCGCAAGCGGGCCTGATCAGGGAGGAGAAACAACATGGCTGACAAATCCGCTCCCGCCGGCGTTCCGCTGGTCGACATGCGCAACATCTCGATCGCCTTCGGCGGCATCCGCGCCGTCGACGA
Source organism: Mesorhizobium sp. M2A.F.Ca.ET.039.01.1.1 (assembly GCF_003998035.1). Taxonomy (NCBI): domain Bacteria; kingdom Pseudomonadati; phylum Pseudomonadota; class Alphaproteobacteria; order Hyphomicrobiales; family Phyllobacteriaceae; genus Mesorhizobium; species Mesorhizobium sp. M2A.F.Ca.ET.039.01.1.1. Next base: position 237 of record NZ_RZRY01001019.1, read on the forward strand.
TGCGTCCGTCGATCTTTTCCCCGGCGAAGTGATGGCGCTGCTCGGCCACAACGGCGCCGGCAAGTCGACGCTGATCAAGATCCTGTCCGGCGCTTACAAGCGCGACAGCGGACAGATCTTCATCAATGGCGAGGAGGCATCGATCTCCAATCCGCGCGACGCCAAGAAACACGGCGTCGAGACGATCTACCAGACGCTGGCCCTGGCCGACAATGTCGATGCCGCGGCCAATCTCTTCCTCGGGCGCGAGCTGATGACCGCGTGGGGCACGCTGGACGACGTCGCCATGGAAGCCGAGGCGCGCAAGGTGATGGGCCGGCTCAATCCGCGCTTCCAGCGCTTCAAGGAGCCGGTCGTCAAGCTGTCGGGCGGACAGCGGCAGTCCGTGGCGATCGCGCGCGCGATCCTGTTCAATGCCCGCATCCTGATCATGGACGAGCCGACGGCGGCGCTCGGGCCGCAGGAGACGGCGCAGGTCGGGGAGTTGGTCAAGCAGCTCAAGGCCGACGGCATCGGCATCTTCCTGATCAGCCACGACATCCACGACGTCTTCGAGCTCGCCGACCGGGTCTGCGTGATGAAGAACGGCCAAGTGGTCGGCACCGCGCGCACCACCGATGTCACCCAGGACGAAGTGCTCGGCATGATCATTTTGGGCAAATGTCCGCCCGGCGCCATTCCAGGCCCTGGCGCGCTGAAGATCGCGGCCTAAGCCCAGGCATATAGCCGGGTAATTGCTGGCTGCGTGATGTACCAGCCACGGTGATGATTTGACCGCGCCATTGTGTTGACGCGGAGACTTGCCCATAAGGATCGTAGACCGTCCACGGGCCACATCGTTGATTTGAAGAAGCTCTTTCCGATCGTTGCCTTTGTCGCCGTCGCGCTGATCAGCCTGACGATGGCCGGGTTCGCCTATTTCGCGACGCAGGAGGCGGCGCGGATCAAGTTCGAGGGCACTGCCGACGACGCGCTGAGCCGCATCGAGAGCCGGATCGACCTGCATCTGTCGCTGCTGCGTTCGACGCAGGCGCTGTTCGATGCCCGCAACGGCGACATCACGCGCGGCGAATTCAACGCCTTCTTCACCGCGCTGAACATCGATGACAACTTCGCGGGCCTGCGCGGCATAGGCTTCCTCAGGCTCGCCAAAGCCGGCGACGAGGCCGCGGTCGAACGCGATATCCTGCGCGACCATGGGTCGGCCCACCCGATCTACCCTGCGACGACCCAGCAACGGCGCACGCCGATCGTGCTGTTCGAGCCGCTCGACACGTCCAACCAGTCGATCATCGGATTCGACATGTTCAGCGAGCCGGTGCGGCGCGAGGCGATCGAAAAGGCGATGGCCGACGACCAGCAGCATGCGAGCGGCCTGGTCCAGCTCGGCCAGGGCGCCGGCGTGGCGCAGACGTTCACGGGTTTCCTGGTTTTCGTGCGGCTGAACGTCGAAACCGCCCCGGACGTGATCAACGCAAGCCGCTCCTCGACGGCCGGCCTTCTCTACGCTGCCTTCCGCGCGCAGGACC
>NZ_RZRY01000101.1:0-13991 GCF_003998035.1 Mesorhizobium sp. M2A.F.Ca.ET.039.01.1.1
TTATTGCCCCAGAGGGGGGCGCTTCTTGAGCCCGCGTTTTAGCGAAAATTTGTCGGCATGGAAGGGGGCGGGCCGGAAAATCGGCTGAGAACGCCAGATGCCGCACGGGGCTTGCCGGATCGCATCGACGCCACATTTGCGCGATAGCCGGCTTCCGATCGGCCCGAAGGGTCCTGCCAGAAGGTTGCCAATGCTTCGTTCGTACCGCGTCCTCGCCTACAGCCTTGCTTCGCTGGCCTCAGCCAATGCCGCCCTCGCCGATCCGCCGAAACCGCCAGCCGTTTCGCCGGCCAGGCCCAAGCAGGTCGTGCTGATTTCTTTCGATGCCGCCCGCGAGATCTCGCAATGGCAGCGAAGCCGGGCGCTGGCAAAGCGCACCGGCGCGCATTTCACCTATTTCCTGTCCTGCGTCTTCCTGCTCTCGCCGGACACGCGACAACAATATGCCGGCCCCGGCAAGACCGCCGGCAAATCCAATGTCGGCTTCGGCGCCTCGAAACAGGACGTCGCGGATCGGCTCGAGCAGGTCCGGCTGGCGGCTGCCGAGGGCCACGACATCGGCAGCCATGCCTGCGGCCATTTCGACGGCAAGGATTGGAGCAAGGCCGACTGGCTGGCCGAGTTCGCCTCCGTGCGGCGCATCTTCGAGAACGCCTATGCGATCAACGGCATCCCCGAACCGGCCGACTGGCACGATTTCGCGGCTCATGCGCTGGTCGGGTTTCGCGCGCCGTATCTTTCAACGAACAAGGCGCTTTACGAAGCGCTGCCCGAGGCGGGCTTCCAATATGACGCGAGCGGCGTTTCCAACGGCCCCGAACTACCGCCGGCCCGCGACGGCACAATCCGTTTCGCCCTGCCGCTCATCCCGGAGGGGCCCAAGGCGAGGCCGGTGGTCGCCATGGACTACAATCTCTATGTCCGCCATTCAGACGGCGCCGAGAAACCGGCGATGGCGGGCGAATTCACCGAGCGCGCCTATCAGGCGTTCCTCACCGCCTTCGAGGCTGAGTACATCAGCAAGCGCCTGCCGCTGGAGCTCGGCTTCCACTTCACGCTGATGAACGGCGGCGCCTATTGGGACGCGCTGGAGCGCTTCGCCGACGAGGTCTGCGTGAAAGCCGACGTCGAGTGCATCAGCTTTCGCGATTATGTCTCGCGGCAGCGCGCCGGACGCGCGCAGGCGAGTGTGGGCGGCTGACTGGACCCAGCCGCGCCCTAACGCGCGGCGCGATCTTTCAGATTCGCTCCATGCGCTTTAGGTTTGATCTTACGCATGTCTCGATCCCGAAACCGGTTCCCACTTTCGGGAGGCTGCTTTAACTTACCGGCTGATCTTCGGGACGCATGCCAGCCTGCTCGCGTTCCAGATAATGCTGATCGATAACCGGCAGTTGTTCGCCTTGCAGCGTCGCCTCGAAGGCACGCAAACGTTTGTGCACAGACTGCAGCTCGACAATCGTCGACCAAGAATTCAACAGGAACTGCAGCGAGTTCGTCACCTTGCCGAACGCGTTCGAGATCTGATTCAGCGCGCCAAACGTGATCTTGTGCGCGACCAGCGAAGGCCCGAGGATCAGCAGCGAGAAGATGTTGTCGGCCTGCAGGTAGGTGTAACGAACTACGTTGAAATAGATGTAGTGGAAATAGAGCTTGAAATAATTGCGGCGGACGTTGTTGAACAATTGCGTCGTCGTCGCCGGCTGAGCCCGGTCGGGATGATCTTCGCCGTAGACAAGCTCCTTGCGATAAGCTGCCTCGACACGCTGGTTTCGAAACTGCAGGCCCGGGAGCTTAAGACCCGCCACCATGACGGAGATCGTTCCGAATAGACACCAGCCCAATGCCGCAACGACCAGTGGTTGAGGGACCGCGCCGATGATCGGCAATTCGGTGATGTGAGCCTGTAGCTGAATCAAGACCGGCAGAAAGGCGATCAGGGTCATGATCGACTGAACGAAGGTCGAGCCGAGATCTTCCATGATCTGCGAGAAACGCATCGTGTCTTCCTGGATACGCTGCGAGGCGCCCTCGATGTGGCGCAGCCGGCCCCAATTGGCCATGAAGTAATCGTTCATCGCGGTGCGCCAACGGAAGATCCAGTGGCTAACGATGAAGGCGTTGACCACCTGCACATTCATGCCGACCAGCGCCAGCCAGGAGAAATCGGCCAGCCCTTTGTAGAATTCTATGTTGGTCGAGGGAGTCGTTCCCGACATCAAGCCTTGGACGTAGTCGAAGAAGGGGCCATACCAATTATTGACCGCAACCGAGATCTGAACGTTAAAGTAGATGAAGAACAGGATGACGGCGGTCATCAGGATCGACCAGTTCTGCCACGGGTGCGGGGCGTACCAGCTCCAGAAGGCGTAGAAGACCGCCACGCAGGCCACAAAGTAGATATAGAACCACAGGAACGGCTTCGACCACAGCACCGCGATGCCGATAATGGGCGGCGTGCCGGCCGCTGCCGGCGGCAAGCCGAAGACGGCGCCCAGTTGCTCACCACCGAAGAACCAGAACAGGATCGCCGCAAGGCTCCAGAGGGCGGCCGAGGTGAAGAAGAGCTTCGGCTGCGGGAAGAAAGATACGAACACTGTGGCGGGTTTCCTCGGTCTGACCGCAAATCAGCGGCGTTGCTGTTCGGCGGGCATAAGGTCACACATTAGGGGGAAAGAAAATGCCCTGCCCGATGCCCGGCATCGAACAAGGCCGCAAATCATGGCGATTTTGGCGCGGCCGACCAGGCAATGACGCCGGAGAGCAACAGGGCAACCGCCGCCATGATAGAGGCAAGGGTATAATTGCCCGACGCCTGGGCGAGCAGACCGGCGGCGACCGGGCCGACGATCTGGCCAAGGCCGAAGGCCGCCGTCATCACTGCGAAGACGCGGCGTGGCGCCCGCGGCGCGAGCTGTCTGCCCATCTGTATCCCCAGCGCCGTGATGGCGATGAAGGTGCCGCCGAGCAGGACACCGGCGATCAGCGGCCCGGCGGCACCTTTGACGACCACGCTGGCGGTGACGCCGACCACCTCGATCAGGCAGATCGCAGCGTAAGCGGCGTAGATCCCGATGCGGGCGGCGAGCTTGTGCCAGAACCAGGTCGAGGGAAAGCCGGCAAGCCCGGCGACCATCCAGACGGTAGCCTCGAACACGCGGCCGCCGCCGCCCTGGCGAACGATGGCGACCAGGAAGGTGGCCGTCACCACATAGCCGAAGCCGAACAGCCCGTAGGCGACGATCATCTTCGCCAGCGACCGGTCTTTCGGCAGCGCCGGCTCACGCCCGTCAACGCCATTGGCCGGCGTGGCCGAGCCCGCAAGCAGCATGACGATCAGCAAGCCAACCGCCGAAAGCGCTCCGGACCAGAGCCAGCCCGCGGCCCAATCCGCGTGTTCGGAGACGAGGATCGCGAGCAGTGCGGAGGAGACGGCAATGCCGAGGCCGACACCGCCGAAATGCAGCGCCTGCAGATCGCCGCGTCCGGCTTCCGCCAGATGGCTGAAGACGATCGAGGCCATGAACACCATGACGAAGGCGCTGGCGAGGCCGGCGAGGAAGCGGAGAAGCAGGAAAGCGGCCATCGTCTCGTTGAGACCCATGAGCCCTGCGAGCACGGCACTGGCGGCCAGGCCGGCGAACATCAGCAGGCGCTCCTGGCCATGCGCCCAGCCGCCGGCCGCGGCCAAAGCGCCGATGAGATAGCCGAGATAGTTGGCGGCCGCGATCCAGCCGGCATCGGCCGGGGTCAGGTGCAGTCCCTCCATCATGCCCGGCAGGATCGGCGTGTAGACGAAGCGACCGATGCCCTGGGCGACGGCAAGCGCGACCATGCCGGCAAAGGCAAGACGCACGGGAGATGGCGAGGCGTTCATTGCGGCGCACAATAAGAATGTGCGCTCGCGAAACAATGCGCTTGCGTTGGGCCAGCGCGGGGACGCGCCCCAGGCGTAGACGTCCCCTCACCCAGCCTCCGCTTCGCTCGGGTGACCTCTCCCCGCTGGGGAGAGGAGATTGTCGACGCCGGCGCCAACTTCTTCTCCCCACCGGGGAGAAGGTGGCCGCGAAGCGGCCGGATGAGGGGGAGCGCCGCCGAAAGGCCAATAACTAGCGACAGCCCGCCCCTGCCGTCTCGTAGGCCGTCCGGCGGGCCGTCAGCCGGAACGGCATGTCGCCGAGTTCGCGCTCCGACATCGTGTCGAGCACCGGATGCGACAGCGGATCGGTGATCCAGCGGGCGATCTCGCCATCGTCGCGCGACCTCGCCTCGGTCCCGGCAAACCCTTTCAGCAAGGATAAAATCTTCATCGGACTACTCGTGGCTCAAGGCTATTCGTGTTAAATTCTGCGCTTTCCCGTCGGGATTCAATTGAGATTTCGATCGACGCCATTTAGAAAAACTGAATGGCTATGCTCAACCGCGTCCATCTCAACGGCCTGCGCGCCGTGGAAACCGTCGCCCGGCTGGGATCGCTGGCGGCAGCCGCCGCCGAGCTGAACGTCTCGGTCAGCGCCGTCAGCCAGCAGGTCAAGCGCACGGAAAAGCAGCTGGGACAGGCGCTGTTCGAACGCACGCCTGGCGGGCTGGTGCCGACCGAATTCGGCGCCGCCTTCACGGCGCGGCTCAGCACCGGCTTCCGCGAGCTCGCGCAAGCGGTGGCGCTGGCCGACGAGGCCAATGAATGCACGCTGGTCGTCTCGGTGGCGCCGGCCTTCGCCTCGAAATGGCTGCTGCCCCGGCTGTCGCGGCATTTCGCGCGGCATCCGAACGTGCTTTTGCGCATCGACGCCTCGGCCAAGGTCGCCGATCTCGACCGCTCCGACATCGATATCGCCATCCGGCTCGGTGACGGCAAATGGCCAGGCGACCGCGCCGAGCTTCTGCTTGCGCAGGAGGTGTTTCCGGTCTGCGCGCCCTCGATCGCGGCCAGGCTGCACTCGATCGGCGATCTGGCGCAGACCTGCGCCATCACCGACGAGCGGGCGATGTTCAGCTGGGACAGCTGGTTCGAGGCCGCCGGCGTCGAGCCGGTCACCTTCCAGAAGGGCGCGCGCTTCACCGATCCGATGCTTTGCCTGGAATCGGCGATCGCCGGTCACGGCGTGATGCTTGCCTGGCAGTTGCTGACCGCCGACGCGCTGGCCGACGGCCGACTGGTCGCGCCCTTCGGGATCAGGGCCGAGAGCGGGCTCGGCTACTGGCTGGTGACCTCGGCCACCAAGAGTGAAAGCCGCAAGGTGCGCGATTTCAAGGCCTGGATCCGCGAGGAGATCGAGGTGACGGTGGCGCAGTTTCGCGCGCTGGACAGCGCTGCCTGAAATCATGCCCAGTCAATCGCGGTGGAAAGGTCAATCGCAGCGGTCTATGTAAGGATGAGAACCCCAACATAACGGCAGGCAGGATCATGACCACACATTCGCGCGGCGTTTTGGCAAGCATCGATCCGGTGAAGCTCGACAGGCTGGCGGAAGTCGCCATCAAGGTCGGGCTGCAACTGCAGCCCGGTCAGGATCTGGTGCTGACTTCGTCGATCGCGGCGCTGCCGCTGACGCGGCGCATCGTCGAGCATGCCTACAAGGCTGGCGCCGGGCTGGTGACGCCGATCTTCAACGATGACGAGATCACGCTGGCGCGCTTTCGCTACGGCGCCGATGCCGGCTTCGACCGCGCCGCCGGCTGGCTCTACGAGGGCATGGCGAAGGCCTTCTCGAACAATGCCGCGCGGCTCGCGGTGCGCGGCGAGGATCCGTCGCTGCTTTCCTCGCAGGACCCGGCCAAGGTGGCGCGCGCCAACAAGGCGAACTCGATGGCCTATCAGCCGGCGCTGGAGAAGATCACCGGCTTCGACATCAACTGGAACATCGTCGCCTATCCCGATCTTGCCTGGGCTCGCCAAGTGTTTCCGGGCGAGCCGGACGACGTCGCGGTGGTGAAGCTCGCCGACGCCATCTTCTCCGCCTCGCGGGTCGACGTCGATGACCCGATCGGCAACTGGAAGGCGCACAACGCGGCGCTGGCCGAGCGCACGAAATGGCTGAACGAGCACAATTTCCATTCCCTGCATTTCACCGGGCCGGGCACGGATCTCACCGTCGGGCTGGCGGATGGCCATGAATGGATGGGCGGCGCTTCGACGGCGAAGAACGGCGTCACCTGCAATCCCAATATCCCGACCGAGGAGGTCTTCACCACGCCGCATGCCAGGCGCGTCGAGGGTCACGTCTCCTCGACCAAGCCGCTCTCCTACCAGGGCACGCTGATCGACGAGATCTCGGTGCGCTTCGAGGGCGGGCGGATCGTCGAGGCCAAGGCCTCGAAGGGCGAGGACGTGCTGAAGAAGGTGCTCGACACCGACGAGGGCGCGCGCCGTCTCGGCGAAGTGGCGCTGGTGCCGCATTCCTCGCCGATCTCGAAGAGCGGGCTTCTGTTCTTCAACACGCTGTTCGACGAGAACGCCGCCTGCCACATCGCGCTCGGGCAGTGCTACTCGAAGTGCTTCGTCAACGGCGCCTCGCTCAGCCAGGACGAGATCGCCGCGCGCGGCGGCAACAAGAGCTTCATCCACATCGACTGGATGATCGGCTCGGACAAGATCGACATCGACGGCGTGGCCAAGGACGGCAACCGCGTGCCGGTGATGCGCAAGGGCGAGTGGGCATAACCTCCTCGCCAGCGGAGATGTGATGGCCTTCGACATAGCGGTGAAGCGCGTCTATGAGCCGCCGGCGAAAGCCGACGGCCAGCGCGTGCTGGTCGACCGCATCTGGCCGCGCGGCGTCGCCAAGCAGCACGCCGCGCTGACGCTCTGGCTGCAGGAGATCGCGCCGAGCGACGCGTTGCGCAAATGGTTCGGGCATGAGCCGGAGCGCTGGGCGCAGTTCCAGAAGCGGTATCGGGCGGAGCTTGACGCGAATGGCGAGGCGGTGGCGCAACTGCGTGGTCTGATGCGCGGGGCAAGGTGACGCTGCTCTATGGCGCGCATGACGAGGCGCACAACAACGCGGTGGCGCTGGCGGGGTATTTGGAAGCCCAAGCTAATTGTTGAGAGGTCGAGTTCCTTCGCCCCCCTCTCTGTCCTGCCGGACATCTCCCCCTCAAGGGGGGAGATTGGCAGCTTTGGCGACGGCGCTCGTCCTGCAACGTCTGCGATTGGCAGCTTTGGCGAGGCGCTTGTCTTGCAACGCCTGCGATTAGCGAAAGCCGGCGTGACGGCTAATCTCCCCCCTTGAGGGGGAGATGTCCGGCAGGACAGAGAGGGGGGCGAAGGAACGCTGCCTAAGTAGTCGAGCCTACTTTCCGCCCACCGCCTCCTCGTAAACCTCCGCCTTGAACCCCACGAACACCCGCTCCCCCACCTCGAGCACCGGCCGCTTGATCATCGTCGGCATGGCGAGCATCAGTTTCTTCGCCTTCTTCTCGTCCAGCCCGGCCTTGTCCGCCTCCGGCAGCTCGCGAAAGGTGGTGCTGCCCTTGTTGAGCAGCTTTTCCCAGCCGACCTTGCCGACCCAGCCGTCCAGTTTCCCAGCCTCGATCCCCTCGGCCCGGTAGTCATGGAAGCGATAGTGCCCGCCGTGGCTTTCCAGCCAAACGCGCGCCTTCCTGATCGTGTCGCAGGTGGTGATGCCATACATGGTGATGGTCAAGGCGGGCCTCTGTCGGGTGGGGTTTCGAATCCGGCGGAAGCCTAGGCCGTTTGGACCAGACATCAAGTAGGAACCGATCGTTCGCCTGCCAGCGGTGCGTCGCTCGGCAGGTGACAATTCGTGTCAGGATCACGATGCCGTGCCAAGAGGTCAACGATTCAGCGTTGGAGAGTTCGAGATGCAGGCATGTTCGACGGACCAGTACAGGTCCGTCGGCCATTTTTTGTTTCTGGATTACGAGCGATCGCTGGGGCATCCTATGGCATGTGCAACCTCTACAACATCACCACAAGCCAGGACGCCATCCGCGAGTGGACCCGCGCCATGCGGGACATCATGGGCAACCTTGAGCCCTCGCTGGACGTCTATCCCAACATGCCCGGCGCAGTGGTCCGCAATGCCCCCGATGGCCAGCGTGAGCTTGCCAAGCTGCTGTGGGGCATGCCAACGCCGGCAGAGCGGGTGAAGGGCAAGGCGGACTACGGGACCACCAACATCCGCAATCCGCAGTACGCCCATTGGCAGCAATATGTTGGCGTGGAGAACCGCTGTGTGGTGCCCGTTACAAGCTTCGCGGAGCCCAGCCCCACGCCCAACGACAAGGACCCTGAGACGGGCATACAGCGGAACTACTGGTTTGCGCGAAGCGGGGACCGTCCGCTGTTTTTCTTCGCTGGCATGTGGACGCGCTGGCAGGGGGTCCGCAGGGTCAAGGACGGGGCTGGAGACTTCGAGCTTTACGGCTTCCTTACGACCAAGCCGAACGCCCTCATAGCGCCCATCCACGACAAGGCCATGCCGGTGATCCTGACTACGCGCGAGGAGGTGGACATGTGGCTAACCGCGCCGTGGTCCGAAGCGCGGCACATGCAGCGGACAGCCCCCGACGATGCCTTGGTGATCGTCGAGAAGCCGGCCACACAAATCAAGTTCCCAAATGCCGGGGATGCGGCGGGTGGCCAAATGTCATTACTTTTACCCGGCTCTGACCCGGCGAGGAGATGATCTATCAATCTTTTTCGTCTCGCCAGATCACCCGCCGCACCATACGCACCCCCACAAGGCGCCTCACGCGTATCTTCACGCCCTGGACGGCGCTGGGCAGCAAAATGTCCACGTCGAACTCCCGCCGCTTGCAGCGCTCGCACCGCATGTGCCGCTCGACGTCCCAGAACGGAATGTCCCCCATGAGCTTGAGGAGATCTCCGGGGAGGTAGTGATGGGTGATGTTGCAGTTGATGCACCGGACGCGGATTAACTGCCCGATTTCATGGGCACGGCTTAGCGTCTGAACGACGCGTCGGGATCTGCTGCTCGGCTCCGGCATGCCCTACGAAATAGGAAAGTGTTCCTCGCGGAGTCAATTCAAGCAAAACCCTTTTGTTCTATTTTTGTTCATTGTGGCAGTTAGAGCTATCGGAGTGACGGAGCTTCAGGACCGGCGTTCCTCTAATAACACCCGCGCTCGATCGCCAGCCGCCGCACCAGAGCCAGCACGCTGTCGATGGTGGGCGTCGGCTGGCCGGTCAGGCGGCCGAGTTCCTGCACCGCCGTGACCAGCGCGTCGATCTCCATCGGGCGGCCGCGCTCGAGGTCCTGCAGCATCGAGGTCTTGTGCTCGCCGACATCGCCGGCGCCCTTGATGCGACGGTCGACGGAGACGGGAAAGCGCACGCCGATGCGCTCGCCGATCGCCTGCGCCTCCAGCATCAAGGCGCGGGCGACCGCACGCGTGCCTTCGTCGGCGACGATGGCCGCCAGCGTGCTGCCGGTCAGCGCCGAGATCGGGTTGAAGGAGAGATTGCCCCAGAGCTTCACCCAGATCTCAGAGCGGATGTCCTCGCGCACCGGGGCCTGCAGCCCGGCCTTGACCATTTCGCGCGCCAAGGCGGTGGCCCGCTCGCTCTTCTCGCCCGACGGCTCGCCCAGCGAGAAGCGCGTGCCCTCGACATGGCGGATCAGGCCGGGCGCGTCGACCTCGACGGCCGGATAGACGACGGAGCCGATGACGCGCTCGGGCCTGATGCGCTGCCAGATCTCGCCACCGGGATCGACAGCGCCGAGCCGCGTGCCCTCCAGCGCGCCGCCCGCCTTGTGGAAATACCACCAGGGGACGCCGTTCTGCATGGTGACGACGGCGGTGCCCTTGCCCAGCAACGGTGCTATCCGGTCAAGGGCCGGCGCCAGCGAATGCGCCTTCAGCGCCAGCACGACATAATCCTGCACGCCGAGTTCCTCGGCGCGCGCAGCCGCGTTCACCCGCGCCACGGTTTCCTTTCCATCCTCGATCAGGCGAAGGCCACCGGCCTTGATCGCGTCCAGATGCGCGCCGCGCGCCACGATCGACAGATCGACCGAGCCGGCGATCGCGAGCTTCGCGGCAAGATAGCCGCCGATGGCGCCGGCGCCAAAGACCGTGATGCGCATCAGCCGAGCCCGAGCTTTGCCGCGAGGCCGATGCGCTGCAATTTGCCGGTGGCGCCCTTCGGAATCTCGTCGAGGATCACCACCTTGCGCGGCACCTTGAAATCGGCGAGCCGGGTGGCGGCGAAACCACGGATGTCGGCCTCGCTGGCGCTCTGGCCCTCGCGCAGCACTACAGCGGACGCCACCTCTTCACCGAGCTTGTCATGCGGCATAGCGAAGGTGACGACCTGCGCCACCGCCGGATGGTCCATCAGCACGTCGTCGACCTCGAGCGGCGAGATCTTCTCGCCGCCGCGATTGATGATCTCCTTCAGCCGGCCGGTGACGCGCAGGTAGTTGTCCTCGTCGAGCACGCCCTGGTCGCCGGTGTGGAACCAGCCATGGGCGAAGGCGCTGGCATTGGCGTCCGGGTTCTTCTCATAGCCGGCGGTGACGTTCGGGCCGCGAATGACGATCTCGCCGATCTCGCCGGCTTTGAGCAATCGCCCATCCGGCGCCATGACGGCGACTTCAGGCCCGGCGGACGCACCGACGCTGCCGGGCTTACGCAGGCCGGGCGGCAAGCGGTTGGACGCCATCTGATGCGCGGCCTCGGTCATGCCGTAGGATTCGATCACTGGGCAGCCGAAGGTCGCTTCGAGTTCGGCCATCACTTGCGCCGGAAGCGAAGCCGAAGAAGAGCGGATGAAGCGCAGCTTCGCTTCGGCAAGCTGCTCGGGATTGCGGGCGGCGCGCGGCAGGATCGCCTGATGCATGGTGGGTACCGCCGTGTACCAGCTTGGCCTCGCTTCGCTGAGCCACTGGAAGAAGCGCAGCGCGTTGAAACCCGGCGTGCAGAAGACACTGCCGCCGGCGGCGAGCGAGGAAAGCACCGCGGCGATCAGGCCATGGATGTGAAACAGCGGCATGATGTTGAGGCAGCGGTCGGCCGGCGTCAGGCCGAGCGTGGCGCCGATATGCGCGGCCGACGCCGCAAGGTTGGCGTGGCTGAGCGGCACGAGTTTCGGGCGCGAGGTGGTGCCGGAGGTGTGGAGCAGAAGCGCAACGTCGCCGTCCTCGGCCGATCCTGAGGAAACCGGTGGCCCGACCGGAGCGCCCTCGATCGTGAAGATACCGGCGGGCGAGCCTTCAGGCACGACCAAACGCAGCACCGGGGTGCCGAGGCGCGCGGCGACCTCGACCGAGGGGCCTGCCTCATCCTTGCCGACGAGGATCGCCTTGACGCCGATGTCGGTCAGGTAGAAATCGAGCTCGTCGGCCCGGTAGGCCGGATTGAGCGGCGCGGTGGACGCGGCCGCCGCCACAGCGATGAAGGCCGTCGCCATTTCCGGGCCGTTCGGCAGCACGATGGCGACGCGGTCGCCACGGCCGATGCCCAGCGCGTTGAGCCGCGCCACCGTATCGCGGATCAGCTTGCGCAATCCGCCATGCGAGAGGGCCGTCCGTTCGGGCGCGGCGATGGCCGGCGCGTCATCGGCGCCGGAGGCAAGACGATGGGCGAGATCGGTGGCGTTTTCGCTGTTTGTCATGGTTCCAGACTATGTTTCGAACGATCGGCCGATGTCCAGCGCTGCTCAAAATCCGAGCGCCAAGCCGTCCTTGCGCGGATCGGACGCGCCGGTCAGCGTGCCCTTCTCCCAATCGATCAGCACCGCCTGTCCGCCGCCCAGCGGGTGGTCGGGCTCGACAACACGATGACCTCGCCGGCGCAGGCCTTCGACGGCATCGGAATGCACGCTGCGCTCGGCCTCGACGACGTCGTGGTTGTAGAAGACGCGGGCCGCGTCGATCGCCTGCTGCGGGTCCATGCCGAAGTCGATCATGTTGGTCACGAGATGCACATGGCCGAAAGGCTGGTAGCCGCCGCCCATGACGCCGAACGGCATCATAGCGCGGCCGTTCCTCGTCATCATACCCGGCATGATCGTGTGCATCGGCCGCTTGCCTGGCGCTATCGCGTTTGGGTGCTTCGGATCGAGGCGGAAGCTGGAACCACGGTTCTGCAACACGACGCCGGTCTTCGGGCCGACGACGCCGCTGCCGAAGGAATAATAGGTCGAGTTGATGAAGCTGACCGCGTTGCGGTCGCGGTCGACGACGCTGATATAGACCGTGTCGCTGCCGGGAAGATCGAGACGCGGCAGATGGGTCATGGCGCGCTCGGAATCGATCGCGGCGCGCAAGCTGTCGGCATAGGCGCTGGAAAGCAACGCCTGGACCGGAACGTCGACGTGATCCTGGTCGGCGAAGAACGCATCGCGATCCTGATAGGCCAGGCGGCCCGCCTCGATCTCCAGATGCAGACGCTCGGCACCCTCGGGATCGAGCCTGCCGAGGTCGAAGCCCGAAAGCACGTTCAGCATCAGAAGCGCGGTCAGGCCCTGGTTGTTGGGCGGCATCTGGTGGATGTCGTGACCGCGATAGGAGGTGCTGACCGGGGTGCGGTAATCGCCCTTGGTCGCGGCGAAGTCTTCCAGCGTATGCAGGCCGCCAAGCGCGCGAAGCCGCCCGACCAGATCGCCCGCGACAGCGCCTTCGTAGAATCCGGCGCGGCCCTTTTTCGCGATGATGCGCAACGTCTCCGCCAGCTCCGGCTGGCGATGGATGTCCCCCGCCTTCGGGGGCCTGCCGCCGGGCAGGAAGATGCGCGTCGCAACCTCGTCGGCCGACAGGTCGGTCTCGGGGTCGTGCCAGTCGAAGGCGACGCGGTCGTGCACGACATAGCCTTCTTCCGCGTAGCGAATGGCCGGAGCGAGCGCATCGGCCAAACCCTTGCGGCCGTGGTCTTCCAGCAGCCGGCACCAGGCATCGACGGCGCCTGGAACGGTGACCGCGTGCGGGCCATGCAGTGGCAGTTCGCTGAAGCCCTTGTCCCGGTACCAGTCGACGGTCGCGGCGGCGGGTGCGCGGCCAGAGCCGTTGAAGGCGATCACCTCGCCCTGCCCCTTCGGGCAATAGAGCACAAAACAGTCGCCGCCGATGCCCGTCGATTGCGGCTCGACCACCGCCTGGACCGCGGCCGCGCAGACGGCGGCGTCCATGGCATTGCCGCCGGCGCGCAGCATGTCGATCGCGGCAAGGGTGGCAAGCGGATGCGAGGTCGCGGCCATCGCCTCGGTGGCGCGGACCGGCGAGCGGCCGGGAAACTGGAAGTCACGCATGCTGGTTCTGGTATCCTATATCAACGTCCGCGGCCGAAAAGCTGGGCGGCGGACAACAAGACGATCGATAGCACGATCAGGCAAGTCGAAATGGCGGCGATCGTCGGATCGATCTGGTCGCGCAGCGCATTGAACATGCGCCGCGTCAGCGTCGTGGTCTCGCCGCCCGAGATGAATAGCGACACCACCACCTCGTCGAAGGAGGTGATGAAGGCAAACAGCGCGCCCGAGACGATCGAGAATCTTATTTGCGGCATCGTCACCTGGAAGAAGGCGGAGAAGCGGCCGGCGCCGAGGCTGCGCGCCACCATCTCCTGGTTCATGTCGTAGGAGCGCAGCCCCGAAAGCACGGTCAGCACGACCAGCGGCAGCGCCTGCACCGTATGCGCGATGACGAGGCCGGTCAGCGTATTGTTGAGGCCGATGCGGGCATAGAGGAAGAACGTGCCGATGCCGATCAGGATGACCGGAATGATCAGCGATGCCGTGAGCAGCGCGTTGATCAAGCCGGTCATCCTGAGCGTGCGGGCGTTGATGGCGTAGGCCGCCGCGGTGCCGAGCAGCGTCGCGACGATCGCCGTCATCACCGCTACCTTGACCGATACGATGGTGGCGTCGCGCCATTCGAGGGAACCGAAATAGCTTTCGTACCAGCGCAGCGACCATTCCTGCGGCGGGAACTCCAAGAGCGAGGAGCCGGAGAAGGACATGATGACGATGATCACCGACGGGGCGATCAGGAACAGCATGACGAGGC
>NZ_RZRY01001020.1:0-1764 GCF_003998035.1 Mesorhizobium sp. M2A.F.Ca.ET.039.01.1.1
GTCTGGTTCATGCCCTGGCGCTACTGGCGGATCGGCAAAAGGCGCGGCGACCCCGAAATCTGATTGCTTCGCCGTGATGCGGACCGGATTTTAACGGTCCGGTAGGGTTAACGCGAAGCTGCACAAACATTGCCAATTTGAGACAAAATCGAGACAAGTCGCCTCGCTAAGCCGCTCCCGCAATCTCATACCGGAGTGACTTCGCCATGCGCCAGATGGACCGCTATCCCTTCATTTTTGCCATCGTCCTTTTCCTTCTGGCCTGGATGCTCGGCTTGCCGGTGCGGGCGCAATCGGCGCCGCTCAACGACATCCGCTGCACGCTGATCCAGGATGCGCAAAGCGGCGCCACGCTTTACCAGGACGGCGTCTGCGATCAGCGCGTCAGTCCGGCCTCGACGTTCAAGGTGCCCCTGGCGCTGATCGGCTATGACGCAGGCATCTTAAGCGAAGTGCACACGCCGAGCTGGGGCTACAAGCCGGAATTCAAGGCGGCGAAGCGCGACCAGAAGACCGTCGATCCAACGATCTGGGAACGCGATTCCATCGTCTGGTACTCGCGCGAGATCACGCGGCGGCTCGGCGCCGAAAAATTCGCCGGCTACGTGTCGAGATTCGGCTATGGCAACAAGGACGTCTCGGGCGATGCCGGCAAGGATAACGGACTGACGCAATCCTGGATCAATTCCTCGCTCGAAATATCGCCGGTCGAGCAGACGGCGTTCCTGCGCCAACTGCTCGCCGGCAAGATGCCGGTGTCGGCGAAGGCGCATGAAATGACCAGGGCAATCCTGCCGACCTTCGCGGCAGCAGACTGGACGGTGCAGGGCAAGACCGGCAGCACCCGGCTTGGCCAGGATGGCAGGCGCTCGCTTGGGTGGTTCGTCGGCTGGGCCGAGAAGGGCGGGCGCCGCATCGTCTTTGCAAGGCTGGTCGTCGATGCCAAGCGTGCCGACCAGCCGAAAGGTCTCGCGACGCGCGCGGCGTTCCTGAAGATTTGCCGCAACTGGTGAAGTAGCCTCTCTCAGATGCTGCGGCGGGCGCGCAGGATGTGCCCGCCGGAATTGCTTTTGGTGCTCGGCAGCTTGGCGAAACGGGCGGCAATGTCGCCGTTGTCGAGATCCTCGATATCGTCGAAGCCGAGATCCGCGAGCGACTTCGCCAATTCATCGGGAACAAAGAAACTGATCCAGGGCTCGACGACCGCCGCGACGCGCGCCGCATAGAAGGCAAGCGTCGCTCGGCCCGCGGCGCCACGATTCCCGGCCGGCTCGCTGTAGTCGAAGGCGACCTCCGAGCCGGCGAGGCCGGCAATGTAGCCAAGCGTGGCAAAAATCGCTTCGCGCGTCAGGTAGGGCACGACGCCCAGCCAGATGAAAAAGCTCGGCTCGTTCGCTTTCAGACTGCCGCCGCCAATTCGCCTGCCAGACTCTGGCGTTCGAAATCGACCGGCACGAAGGCGGCGCCGGCCGGCTCGGCAAGACCGGCTTCGGCGATGCGTTGGCGCTTCCAAGCCTGTGTCGCCGGGTGATCGACCTCGAAGACCGCGAGGTCGGGATATGGATTGCGCAGCGCAAAAGTGTCGAGGCCGGCGCCAAGCACCACGACTTGGGCGACGCCGCGTCGCACCGCCGCCGCCAGCCAGTCCTCGGCAAGGCGGGCGCGTGAGGCAACGAACAGGCGCATGCGGCGGCCATGTTCGTCTTCCCGCGAGAGTTCCCCGGCGTTTGGCGCAGCCTCGCCCAGAATCGGGAGCGCGTAGGG
>NZ_RZRY01001021.1:0-1759 GCF_003998035.1 Mesorhizobium sp. M2A.F.Ca.ET.039.01.1.1
ATATTCAGCATCGACGGCTCGACAGTGGGGGAGAAGCCTCTGGAAAATACGCCGGACGCGGCACGGCTCGCCGACGATGCCGCCCTGAAAGCGCGGCTTGCCGACTATGTCCGCGCCAATGCCGCTGCGGTCGATCTCGGCGTCTATCAAATCCCGGACGAATTCCTGGCAAGAAAAGTCATCTCCTGGTCGACCTTCGGCAGCGCCAGGCAAGCCAATCATCCGTTCACCCCCATATTCGAGCCGAAGGACTTAGCCGCGCTCGACTATTCGAAATTTTCGTTGGCTCGCACGCCGGAAGCCCTGGTCGAGCTGCTCGACAATGGCGCCTGCCAGGGCTGCCATCAGGCAGGTTCTACCGCCGGCTTCCATTTCATCGGCCTCGACGACGCGACGACCTCGCCGCTCAACCGGCTCGAGGTCGGCATCTCGCCGCATCTCCATGCCGAGATTGCGCGCCGCGAGGCCTGGCTGCAAGCGACGGCCGAGGGCAGGGATCCCAATCGCTTTCGCCCGCTCTCCTTCGCCCCGCCCGCCACCTGGAAGGACGGAGGCGAGGTCGCCTACGCGCCGGCCGAAACAGCGATGCCATGCCTGATGCCGGAAGATGCCGCCCGCTTCGGCAGCAGCTGGCAGTGCGGCGGCGGCACGATCTGCACGCCGATCGCCACCGCTTCAGGCGTAAGAACTAAATTGGCGGAATGCCTGCTGCCGAAAGACAGCCCCGCTATGTTTTCCGGCCATCCTTGCCTCACCGGCTCGATCGCCAGCAATGCGGCAGAGCCCTTCAACGATCGCTACAGGATCACTGGCCAGTTCGCCGCCTTCGCTCCTGCGATCTCCCGCACGGCCTTTACCTGCCGTCCACCGAAGATCGGCGTCCCAGGAGGCTTCGCCTACCGGGCCTGCGACGACAAGGATCGCGCCTTCTCCGCCTTCAAAGCCGGCAAGTCGATGCCCAGCGAGATCTGCGGCCTGGTCGGCGGCAAGAAGTTCGACATCTGCGTGGCGACCAACAATTTCGACCAGTGTCTTGGCGGCGCGGTCAATCGTGGCAACCGCCCGGCCTGCTCGGCCGATCATTTCTGCCGCGAGGACTATATGTGCCAGTCGCTGCCGGCGGACACGCCGGGCGCGGCCAAGGTCAAGGGCATCGGCTTCTGCTCGCCGACCTATTTCATCTTCCAGATGCGCATCGACAACCACGCCACGCCGTGGGCGACCACGGCACGCGCCAGCATGGGCTCAGGCTTCGGCGCGGCAGCCGAGGAATAAGGTCAGGCGAATTTCGGCCCGTGTTTTCGGATCGCTGTCGCCAAAGCCGCGAGAACCCGCTCCTCGCTGACACCGCGTGTATCAAGCACCCAGCTCGGCGTCGAAATCGGCGGCTCGAGATAACGCACCTGATCGTTTACAGGCCCTGTCTCATAAGACCGATTTGATCCGAAGATGAGCACGCATGGTCCGCCCAAAGCTGCAGCCGCATGGCAGAGGCCCCCATCAACGCCGAGGAAGACGGTCGAGGCGGCGATCTGGCACATGGCGTCGGTCAGTTGCGGTGTCGACGTGAAATCCACCGCCTCCGGAAGCGCTGCCCGTATCTGCGCGGCGGCCTCGCGCTCTCGTGGGCCGCCGATGAGCCAAACCGACCAGCCGCGCCGGGCGTGATCCTTCGCTACCGAGATGAGACGCTCCGCCGGCCATGAGCGGAAGTTGGTGAAAGCGGACGTGTAAAGCGCCAGCGCGGGTCGCGCAGGAT
>NZ_RZRY01001022.1:0-1759 GCF_003998035.1 Mesorhizobium sp. M2A.F.Ca.ET.039.01.1.1
CGGCGCGCTCGGGTTCAATCCGAGGAAGATCGTCGAGTTCAATCACCACGGGGTGCGGATTGCCCGCTTCTTCTTCATCGAGGATCCCGACGGCTACAAGATCGAGGTCCTGCAGCGAGGAGGGCGCTTCCAATAGGGGACATTCCGCCGCGCGGACCGGCGCGGCGCCAGCAACGGCGCCCTCAGGGGCGCGAACAGCAAGCAGGGAGGAAATCATGGTTACAGTTTATGAGAAGAAAGCCGGGCTTTCGCGGCGAGAGCTTCTCAAGCGCGGCGGTGCCGGCGCGCTGCTCATCATCTCCGGCAGCGCCGTCATCAGCCCCGAACACGCTTGGGGTCTCGAAACCTCGGCGCTGAAGCCCGAGACGATGGCGACGCTGATCCAGATGGCGCGCGACATCTATCCGCACGACCAGGTGCCCGACAAATACTACGCCATTGCCGTCAAGGGCCATGACGAGACGGCGGCCAAGGACCCGGCCCATAAGGAACTGATCGAGAAGGGCATCGCCGAGCTCGACAAGAAGGCCGGCAAGGGCGGTTATCGCGGGATCGGCTGGGAAGAGCAGCGGGTCGCGCTGCTCACCGGCATCGAGAAGACGCCGTTCTTCCAGGCGGTACGCGGCGGCCTCGTCGTCAGCCTCTACAACCAGAAGGAGCTGTGGCCGATCTTTGGCTACGAAGGCGAGTCCTATTCCAAGGGCGGCTACATCGCGCGCGGCTTCAACGACATCGAGTGGCTGTAGACCGCTCTGTCCTGAACCGCATTTCTACGGATTTCATGGGAGGAAACCATGGCAGCATCATTTGATCTCAAGAACGATGGCGTGGTCGTCATCATCGGCTCCGGCGCCGGCGGCGGTACGCTCGGCAACGAGCTGGCGCAGAAAGGCATCGACGTCGTCATCCTCGAGGCGGGCGCACGCCACGAATATGAGGATTTCATCAACGACGAGTGGGATTCCTTTGCCCAGCTCGCCTGGAAGGACAAGCGCACCACCTCGGGCGACTGGCGCGTGGCCAAGGATTTCCCGAACCTGCCGGCCTGGATCGTCAAATCGGTCGGCGGTTCGACGACGCACTGGGCGGGCGCCTCGCTGCGCTTCCAGGAGCATGAATTCAAGGCGGCCACGACCTACGGCAAGGTCAAGGGCGCGAACCTCCTCGACTGGCCGGTGACGCTGGCCGAAATGGAACCGTATTACGCCAAGGCCGAGGCCAAGATGGGCGTCACGGGCACCAATGACTGGCCGCGGCTGCCGGGCAACAACAACTTCAAGGTGCTCAAGGCCGGCGCCGACAAGCTCGGCTACAAGGAATGCCACACCGGCAACATGGCGATCAATTCGGTGCAGCGCGACGACCGCAATTCCTGCCAGCAGACCGGCTTCTGCTTCCAGGGCTGCAAATGGGGCGCCAAATGGTCGACGCTCTACACCGAAATCCCGAAGGGCGAAGCGACTGGGCATCTGGAGGTCCGGCCGAACTCGATGGTGATCAAGATCAACCATGACGCTTCCGGCAAGGTGACCGGCGTCGTCTATGCCGACAAGGACGGCAAGCTGCAGGAGCAGAAGGCCCGCATCGTCGCCGTCGCCGGCAATTCGATCGAGAGCCCGCGCCTGCTGCTCAATTCGGAATCGAGCAAGTTCCCGCACGGGCTCGCCAACTCGTCGGGGCAGGTGGGCAAAAACTACATGCGCCACACCACCGGCTCGGTCTACGCGATTTTCGACAAGCCGGTGCACATGTATCGCGG
>NZ_RZRY01001023.1:0-1758 GCF_003998035.1 Mesorhizobium sp. M2A.F.Ca.ET.039.01.1.1
GAACTGAGCAAGGCTTTCGAAAAGCTTCATCCGAAACTCCATTTACCCCCGCTCGGGCCTTAGATTATCGCCCGGCAGTGGACCACTCACTTCCCTTGGCCAACCATCAACAATCGGTGAGCCGAAATGGCTTGAGTCCCCATGTTTCTTCTCGCGATGGTTGCATATATATCCCTATGGTTGTAATAGAGGGGTGATGGATCAAACCAAGCGAGTCTCCTTGATCATGAGAAAAGTCATCATCGGCCTCTTCGCAATCCTTGCAGGCACCAGCTTCGCCATGGCCGCCGATACCGGCTGCGAGACCTTCAAATGGCCGGTCGAGCGCGAGCAGGCGCTGTTTCCGGCGGCGCCCGCCGCGCAGTCCGGCGCTACCCTCACGGTCGGGCAAGCGGCGGATTTCTCGCTTGAGGCTGTGGATACCGTCAGCTTCGAAGTGCCGCCGGAGCGGGCACCGAAAGCCGGCACGTTCGGCGCGACAGCAAATGTGACGGTGCCGCCTGATGGCGAGCTGCAGCTCAGCCTGTCCGACGAGGCCTGGATCGATGTGGTGCAGGATGGCAAGACCGTAAAATCGGCAGCCTTCAGCGGCGTGAAGACCTGCCCTGGCATCCGCAAGAGCATCCGCTTCAAGCTCGCCGGCGGCGCAGCGATCATCCAGCTCAGCGGCGCGAAGAAGGCCGATCTGAAGCTGGCGGTGCTGACGCCGGAGTGACTAATTTAAGAGAGCGGCGCCAGCCGGATAAGTCTTGCCCGTCCTTCGCAGCAATTGCGGAGGGTTGATCGCACCTCTCCCAAGAGGGAAGCGCAATCGCAGACGGCAGCGCTGCCCCCTCTCCGTCCGCTGCGCGGACACCTCTCCCCCATTTCATGGGGGCGAGGAACCCGAGCTTTCAAGGCTGCGACATCCGCGTTAGCGTTTCCTCGCCCCCATGAAATGGGGGAGAGGTGGCTCGGCGAAGCCGAGACGGAGAGTGGGAGCGCCTTATGCGATTGGCCGCTCCGAGGGAGAGAGAATTCTACCTCACCGGTGCCAGCAAGGCGAAATGCGCGCCTTGCGGGTCCTGGCACTGGATGATCCATTGACCGCTCGGCACATCCATCGGCCCCATGATGACCTTGCCGCCATTGTCGGTGACGCGCTTGACGGCGGCGTCGATGGCGTCGACGTTGAAATAGAACTGCCAGACGGGGACCGGGATCTGCGGCGGCTTGTTCATCATGCCGCCGCCGGATTCCGGACCGGCGCCGAAGGTTTTGTAGATGCCCATCTCGCCCATGTCGAACTCGCCGGCGCTCGTCCAACCGAACTGGGTGGAATAGAAATTGAAGGCGGCTTTCCAGTCCGAGGTGTAGAGCTCATGCCAGCCGACATGACCGAGCGTGGTTGCCGGCACCGGCGGCTGGTCAGGCTGATTGGGCTGCAGGAACATGAAGGCCGCACCCTGCGGGTCGGCGACGACCGCGAACCGGCCGACGCCCGGAATACCGTCGGGCGCTCGGTGCACGGCGCCGCCGGCGTCCTTGAGCGCCTGGGTGGAGGCGTCAACATCCTTGGTGTAGATGTAGCCCAGCCAGGTTGGCGGCATGCCCCTCTTGGCGGGTTCTTCCGGCATGGTCATCAATCCGCCGACGCCGCGCTCGGCGGAATTCACCACGATGTAGCGGGGCATGCCGGGGGCGTTGTCGAAGGGCTCGGCCTTCCAGCCGACAACGGCGGTGTAGAAGGCCTCGGCGGCGTCGAGGTCGGTGGTCATC
>NZ_RZRY01001024.1:0-1758 GCF_003998035.1 Mesorhizobium sp. M2A.F.Ca.ET.039.01.1.1
CGCTAGTCGCGGTGCAGCAATGTTGCCGGATTGCCGAGGAGGGTCTTGACTCTGCGAAAAGCGAACTGGGTCTCGATCATAACGAAACCCGTTCCTGGCACGGATGGCACCGCCACGTCTCGCTAGTCATGCTGGCGTTCGCGATGATGACCACCGTCCGCCACAAGGCGGGCCACGAGCCCGCTGGAGCCGTCGGGAGGGTCATTGCACCCAGCCGCCGGGCTGCAACGCTTGCCGCGGAGTTCCGAGAAGCCGAAACCGGCGTCGCACGAGGCCGGCGTTAGCTTACCGTGGCAGGAGCGGTCCTGCGAATGTCCTCGCAAGCCCTGCCCGAGTAGTCTGCCGATCAAAAAGTAATTGTAAGGACGAGGTACAACTGTGGATTTAACCTCCAAAAGGAGCTTCCAAACCGTCCGCCGGGGGGGGGTAGAGCGAAAGCCCGAATCTAGAGAAAAAATGGTCCTGCGACAAAATGCCATAGCGTGACTCAAAGGCGTCGAAGCGCGTGAGATCCCGGAGTTAGAGAAAGTTTCAGTTGGCACCGGTGATGGGTGGGAGCCCTCTGCATAGTCTTGCTGGACGAGGCTTTTCGTCGCCGAAACTGGCCTAACGCGAGGCGAATTTTCTGACGAGCAGCCTGGGCCGGTTCCGGCGATAGTGGGTGGCTTTTTTGTGCTTCCTATCGCGATCTGAGCTGAATGCGACCCTTTCAGTCATTGCCAATATGCTAGATGATGGGACGCAGGTTGAAGGAACGATTGCCGGTGAAAGAGATGGTCGGCAGAAAGACGGTGCGTAGCAGGTCAGCCGAGGCAAAATGCTATGTGCGAGCGGTGGTGAAACCAGTATTGCGAGCGCTCATGCGAAGGCCGGCGCCTCGTCGGCTCCCGATACGCATAACCAAAGCCCATTGTATGTCCCCGGATCTGCCTTGCAGAGACTGGCCGACATGTCGCATTTAATCGTTGGCGAACCGCTTGACATAGCTGCCATTGTATGCGGGCTCCTTTCGTTGGGAGTAGCTGCAGCTTCCGACTTGTTCGGGTCTTGGAGACCGGGAAGGAATGGCGACCAAACTAGCCTTTTTTGGGTCGTCGTTACTACCATGGCGATTGTATTCGCGCTTTTCTTGGCGGTGTAGACTTACTCGCTGACATCTGCGTTTGATCGAAAATTCGCAATTGTAATAACAAGCTTTATCTCTTGTGTCTCTTGAAGAAGTTATGGTAGACGAAGCCTGTCGCATATTGTAAAGGGGCAGCCTGAAAAGTCGGCTTTCCCTGCGGCATCCCCTTCCATCAAGGCCGCTTGCGCCAATTGGAAGCCGGGCGGGCTGGGGGGCAGACAAATGTATTTCCCGAGGTTTTTGGTAGGCGCCGCATGCGCGTTGATGATTCTTCTGGCCTGGGCTTATATCTCGACCTGGTCGGTCTGGTATTCGGCAATTTTGGCGGCCGTGGGCGCTCTCGCGTTGCAGCTCGGATACTTTTTGGCTGTCATATACCTCATCATTCGGAGCGATTCGGTTAAGCGAGAACAATTATCAGTAACAGACGAGAAGCGCGTTAACTTTTCGGGGCGGGCGGAATCTCCTTTCCGTTGAATGCGAAATGATGTGAGCTCCCAACCGGCTATATATGATGTAAATGTTCTCCAGGTCGCGGTATTGCGGATGAACAATTTGTCTATGCGAACCGCGCCGCGATGGACAGAGAAGTTTTACACCAACTATCGTCACAAAAGTGAGTTGGTTATAGT
>NZ_RZRY01001025.1:0-1753 GCF_003998035.1 Mesorhizobium sp. M2A.F.Ca.ET.039.01.1.1
TCGGCGACCTTCACGCCGGGGTCGCCGAAAGTCGCGGCGATCTTGTCGCCCGTCGGCAGGGTCTTGTTGTCGATGATGAACATGATGGCCGGATAGGCATCCGGCGGCAGCGCGTCGCCGGTCGAGATCGACAGGGTCAGGGAGCCGGCGTTGCCGTCGCCATCGACGAAAGCCGTCGAGGCGGCGCAGGTTTTGTGTGCGTCCTGTCCGGTATCGAGCGTATCGATGATGGTGGTCCACCTGCCGAAGGTTTTGGTGGCCGGCATGTCGGAGGCGGACTGCGTCTGCTCCTGAGCAATTGCGCCGGTCAGGGCGAAGGCGGTCAGCGAGCCTGACAAGGCCAAGGCGACAAGGTGGAAAGTGCGCATCATCAAGTCTCCGGTAAGCGCGCCGCCCGATCAGGGAGCGGCGCGAAGCGCGAGGATAAAAGATGACGCGCGGCGCCCGGTCAACCGAGGGCTAACAGCCGGCGGAAGGATCAACCGAGGTAGGGGTAGAGCGGGAAGCGGTCGGTCAGCGCCGTGACCTTGGCCTTCACCGCGGCCTCGACCGCTGCATTGCCTTCGTCGGAATTCGCCACCTTCAGCCCGTCCAGCACCTCGGCGATCAGCTTGCCGATCTCGCGGAATTCGGCCTGGCCGAAGCCGCGCGTTGTGCCGGCCGGCGTGCCGAGGCGCACGCCCGAGGTGACGAACGGCTTTTCCGGATCGAACGGGATCCCGTTCTTGTTGCAGGTGATGTTGGCGCGGCCGAGGGCCGCCTCCGCGCGCTTGCCGGTGGCGTTCTTCGGACGAAGATCGACCAGCATCAAATGGTTGTCGGTACCGCCCGATACGATGTCGAGGCCGGTCTCCTGTAGGCTGGACGCAAGCGCCTTGGCGTTGGCGACGACGCTCTCCGCATAAGCCTTGAAGCTCGGCTTCAGCGCTTCGCCGAGCGCCACCGCCTTGGCGGCGATGACATGCATCAGCGGACCGCCCTGCAAGCCCGGGAACACCGCCGAGTTCATCTTCTTGGCGATTTCCTCGTCGTTGCACAGGATCATGCCGCCGCGCGGGCCGCGCAGGGATTTGTGGGTCGTCGTGGTCACGACATGGGCATAAGGCAGCGGCGACGGGTGCACGCCGCCGGCGACGAGCCCGGCGATATGCGCCATGTCGACCATGAGATAAGCGCCGATCGAATCGGCGATCTCGCGGAAACGCTTCCAGTCCCAGATGCGCGAATAGGCGGTGCCGCCGGCCAGGATCAGCTTCGGCTTGGTCTCATGCGCGGCCCTCTCGATCGCGTCCATGTCTAGGAGGTGATCATCCTTGCGCACGCCGTAGGAGACGACCTTGAACCACTTGCCGCTCATGTTGACCGGCGAGCCGTGGGTGAGATGGCCGCCCGAATTCAGGTCGAGCCCCATGAAGGTGTCGCCGGGCTGGAGCAGCGCCAGGAACACCGCCTGGTTCATCTGGCTGCCCGAATTCGGCTGGACATTGGCGAAGTTGCAGCCGAACAGCTTTTTCGCGCGCTCGATGGCCAGTTCCTCGGCCACGTCGACAAACTGGCAGCCGCCATAGTAGCGCTTGCCCGGATAGCCCTCGGCATATTTGTTGGTCATGATCGAGCCCTGCGCTTCGAGCACGGCGCGCGACACGATGTTTTCCGACGCGATCAGCTCGATCTCATGGCGCTGGCGACCGAGCTCGTTGCGGATGGCGCCGAAGATTTCCGGATCGGCGTCGGCAAGCGTGGTCTCGAAGAA
>NZ_RZRY01001026.1:0-1752 GCF_003998035.1 Mesorhizobium sp. M2A.F.Ca.ET.039.01.1.1
ATTCATCTTTGCCTGCGAAACCGCGGGCGTCTGGCGGCAGGTCCGCGATCGTCTTCAATATGAGATCTCGCGCGTCGGACCGAAAGGCTTCTGACCCAGCGTTGTCGCGCATGGACTGCGCAAGCTCCAGTGTAGGATCGGCACCGCCTTCCAAATCCCCGATCACGGTAGTCGAAAGGGCGAGTTCCACCTTCTCAACCCAACTATTGCCCACCTGCTCGGCAGCCTGTTCGGCTTCTGCGATCAGCAAATCCCGGTCGCGGATCAGCGACCAGGACAGCGCCGAAGTGCCGGTCAGGCCAAGGCGGGCAACGAGGTAGCGCGATCTGGCAGCCTCCCGGGACTGCTCCAGCCCTGCTCGGATACGGACGATCGCCTCGCTCCATTCCGACGCCCCGGTCAGATCGATGCTCACCCGCTCGAACTGCGCCACGCTGGTGAGCCGCTCCGCCATCTCGACGGAGCGATCGTCGCGAATGGTGACCAGCGTGACTGACTTCTCGCCCGCCTCGTTGATGTCCCTCCCCTGGGGGATCCCTGGCATTACAAGCGTACTCGCGCCGGAATACACCTGGCGAACGTGGATGTGGCCAAGCGCCCAATAGTCAAAGCCGTGGCCGTGCAGGTCGGCAACGCTGCAGGGAGCATAAACGTCATGGCCTGGGGAACCGGCCAGGCTCGTGTGCATGATGCCGATGTTCGCAGCTCCCTCCTGCGGGCCTGCATATTTCGGCAGCAGGCTTTCGGGCGCCTTCGGGCTGGCGAAGCTCAGCCCATGGAAGGCGACGTCCACCCCGACGCCACGCTGGATCACGGATTGGCAGCGGCCGCCAAAAGTGGTCACCGTGTCGGGCAATACGAGCTGCTTGGTAATCCGCGACATGGCGTCGTGGTTGCCGCGGATCATGTAGACCCTGACCCCTGCTTGATGGAGGCGCGTCATCTGGGAAGCGAGAAAGCGAGCCGTCTTCATCGAAGTCTGGTCGCCATCGTAAAAATCGCCGGCAACAACGAGAGCGTCGACGCGCTCCTCCAGACACAGATCCACTATTGCGGTGAATGCCTGGCGGCTGGCATCTCCGACCAGCTCGGCAAGTTCGGAATTTCTGAGTGCGAGCGAGCGCAGTGGCGAATCGAGGTGGATGTCGGCCGTATGAATAAATCGAAATGACATTCGAGGGACTCTCCAGGTCCGAACGAGAAGTTCAGGCAAAATGCCGACGCCAAGTCTATCTAGTCGGGGCCGTTACGGCGCACGGTGAAGGCAGCTGTCTCGGTATCAAAGTCAGGCAGCCTTCCGCAACAGTCCTGGTGAGCAAGATCATGAAATTAGGATCGGACCACCCGCCCCTTCTGCGGTGCATTCGCTTCACTCCCTTTTTTGGCCGACCCAAACTATCGCGTGGATAAACAAGGCGTTTGTACTCGCACGACCGGCAAGAGCCTTTTATATCCCGAAAATACTGTTAATCTGAACACGGGGGACTGGGGTCAATGCAATCTGCCGATAGTTCAGAGTTAGTAACAAATGATAGTGTCGCAGCGGAAAGCCCGCCTATTCCGCGCATAGTCGCGGACGTAGCGTCTAGCTTCACATATGCATCCTATCAGAATGCAATTCCGGTTGTTCGATCCATCCGGCTCGATAACGACTCCGCGCGCAGTCTTGACAATTGCCGGCTCGAACTGACTTCATCGCCGTCGGTCCTGCGGCCGAAAACCTGGACAATTGACCGCCTCGTTCCCGGCGAC
>NZ_RZRY01001027.1:0-1747 GCF_003998035.1 Mesorhizobium sp. M2A.F.Ca.ET.039.01.1.1
TAGAGGGGAAGTCCCTTGAACGCAAGCCGTGCATCGCCGCGCGGCTCAACGTGCGGCAATCAGCGCACCGGTGCCGATCATCGCGCCGCCGGCGAACCTGTTCATCAGGCGCATGCGCCTCGGGGTGTCGAACCAACCGGCTGCCCGGCCGGCCATCGCGGCGTAGATGCCCATGGTGATGACATTGACGCTGATCACGACGAGCACCACCAGCAGGCCATCGGCGAAGGTCATGGTATCGAGGTTCAGGATCAGTGGCATGATGGAGGCGTGGAACAGGATCGCCTTCGGATTGCCGAGCGCAATGGAAGCGCCGAGAACGAAGGACCGCGACAGCCGCGCCTGCGACTGAGGAGATTCGTCCCGTTGTTTGGCGGCGGCTCGCCACATCCTGATCCCGAGAAAGACGAGGTAAGCGGCGCCCGCGTATTTCAGCAAAAGAAAAATCCATTCGAAGGTCTGGGCAATGGCCACCAGTCCGAGCAGCGCCAGGGTGACCAGCACGGCGTCGCCCGCGGCGACGCCCACGCCGGTGATGAACGCCCGGCCGAAGCCGCGCGACAAACCGTTAGTAATGACCGCGAACATCGCCGGCCCAGGCGTGGCGGCTGCCAATGTGATTGCGACGCAATATGCCAGGAACGCCGTCACCGTCATCGTCTCACCTTCCCATTCGGCACTCGCACACGGCGGAAGACCGCCACGATCTCCTCGCGGCTGCATTCGACGGCCCCGAGCCGCACCGCGCGGTCGCGCTCTAAGCCGGTTATATCGTAGTGCGGCGCCGACGTCTTGGGCGGCCCCTGGTAGGACGAGCGTTTGATGCCGAGTTCGGCAGCGAAGCGATGCAGTTCATCGACCTCATCGGCAAGGAGATGGCACCAGCGGTGGCCGGCCCATTTCCAGATCGCCGCATCGACATAGACAGCCATCAGCCTCGCCGCACTCCTTCAGCCCGACACATGGCGAGTTGAAGCCAGACGTGCAAGCGCGATCGCCTATCGTCGGGGCGCTGCTATTTCGAAGCCGGGCAGGGCTTGGTCTGGTCGAACAGCGACAGGTTCACCAGCTTGCCGGTCATCGAGAAGTCGCCATAGTCCATGACGAGGTCGCGGGTGATGCCGTTCTCGTGCAGCTTGAAGCTGATACGGTACTCCGGCACCTCTTCGCCGCTTTTGTCGGTATCGTCGAAATAGGCGATGTCGACCGGCCAGTATTTGTCCGAGGCGAGCTTGGCCAGCGCCGGCGCTTCCGGATCCGCCTTGTCGGATTCGGTCTTCTTGCCGACGATGACGGTGGTGCTCATCACCTTGTTGGCGTCCTCGGAGCCGTCGAACAGATTGGTCTGGTAGAAATTCTCGCCATTTTCAGCCTTGCCGATCAGCTCGACCAGATGCTGGGTCGGAAACTGTGTGGCCGCAAGCTCGAGGCTGCTCTTCTCGGGCTTGTCGATATCGACCTTGAGGCCCTTCGCTTCCCGCGTGGCCACCCCCTTCACCTCCTTGTCGAGGTTCTGGTCGACAAAGGATTTCGTCACGAAGGAAAAGGTCTTGCCTTCGGCATCCTCGAAAGTCGTCGTCTGCTGGTCGGTGAGCCTGGTGTTGTCGTTGGTGACGATCTGAGTGACGAAACGGAACTTGACCGTGTAACCCTCGCAGGCGGAGCCGTTGAACTCATAGACCATGCGGCCGGTGATGCCAGTGATGCCCGAACGATCGGAGGCCTTGTTGAGTGTCAGATCGTAGAC
>NZ_RZRY01001028.1:0-1746 GCF_003998035.1 Mesorhizobium sp. M2A.F.Ca.ET.039.01.1.1
ATCTCGTGGCGGACATAAACCGGCGCGCCGTATTTCTTCAGCGCCAGCACCACGATCTGGATGGCGCGGTCGACACCGGCGCAGAAGCCGCGCGGCTGGCAGAGCCTGATCGTCAGCGGTGGCTTTTTCTCAATCATCAAATTCAGGCCGGTTCAGTCGGAAAGCTGGAGGGAAATGAGGTGCGCACCCCTGCCCTGTCAAGAGCGGCCGTTTCACGCTTCTTTCGCCGGGCGGCGCAGACTCAGGATCAGGACGGCGGCGAGAGCGGCGGCCAAGCCATACCAGGTGACCGCGTATTGCAGGTGGTTGTTCGGCAGGTCGATGATGGTGACGCCACCGACCGGCAGGCCGCCGGGATTCGGCGTCTTGTCGGCATCGATGAAGAACGGAACCAGCACGAACCCGGCCGGCAGGCCGGCGGTCGCCGCCATGACATCGCGGTCCTTCCAGTAGAAGATGTTCTTGGCGACATCATTGTCAGGAAGCATCATCGACGGTTTTGCGGGAAGCGGATTGCGCGCAAGCCCGGTCACCGTCACCTTGCCGGCGACCTCGCCCTGTCGGCGCTTGGCCGGATCCTTGAGGTCGTAGGGAACGAAGCCGCGGTTGACGAGCACGAAGCGGCCGTCCTCGAGTTGCAGGGGCGTGTAGACGTTGAAGCCGCTTTCGCCTTCCCAGGTGGAAAAGAAATGCCGCTCGCCCTGGTGCAGGAAGGTGCCCGTCACCGTCACCGGGGTGTAATCGACATCACGGGAGGCGGCGAATTGCTGCTCGACGTCGGCCAGCGGCAACGGCGCGGAATGCGTGCGCTTGTCAATGGTGGCGAGCAGGTCTTCCTTCCAGTGCAGGCGCTGGACCTGCCAGGTGCCGAGCCCGATCAGGATGGCGAACAGGACAAGGCCGAGGCCGATGAGCAACGCCGAACGCGGCCGCGAACGGCCGGCCGCCGAACCGGTCGCCTCGGTCATTCGTGGGATTCCAGTCTGCCCTCGGAGGCCTTCTTCGAGTACTGCAAGGTGATCAGCACGCCCTTGATCAGGCGCAGCGCCGTCAAGCAGAGCACCAGCGCCAGCGGTATCCATAAGATGAAGTGCAGCCAAAGCGGCGGGCTGAACGTCACCTCCATCCACAATGCGAGGCCGACGACGAGGAAGCCGATGATCAGGATGACGAACACCGCAGGCCCATCGCCGGCATCGGCGAAGGAATAGTCGAGCCCGCAATTGTAGCAGCGCTTGCCGACGGTGAGGAAGCCCGAGAACAGCTTGCCCTCGCCGCAGCGCGGGCAGCGGCCATGCAGGCCGGCCGAGATCGGGTCAATGGGGGGCCAGATCGCCTTGTCTTCGCTCATACCGGCACCGTAGACCCTTTCGCTTGAAAAGATAAGGCGGCCACGTCGCCGCGGCCGCCCGTCGCTCCAAGCAATTCCGGAAAACCGCTACGCGCTTTCCCTGAATTGCCCTCTATCAGTGGCCTTCGATCAGCGCGCCGTTCGACGCCCAGACATAGATGGCGCTGAACAGGAACAGCCAGACCACGTCGACGAAGTGCCAGTACCAGGCGGCCGCCTCGAAGCCGAAATGCTGCTTCGGCGTGAAGTCGCCGCGCATGGCGCGCACCAGGCAGACAGCCAAGAAGATGGTGCCGATGATGACGTGGAAGCCGTGGAAGCCGGTCGCCATGAAGAAGGTGGCGCCGTAGATCGATTCCTTGAACGCGAAGGGCGCGTGCATGTACTCGTAGGCC
>NZ_RZRY01001029.1:0-1743 GCF_003998035.1 Mesorhizobium sp. M2A.F.Ca.ET.039.01.1.1
CATTGATCCGGCCCATTCGAGCCCGAGCCTCTCACCGAGCGCCGACAACACCGCCATGACGACGAAGGCCAACACCGCCTCGATCCACAGCCGGTTCCAGGCGAGCCAGAGCGGCGAGAACAGGAAACCGAGCCAGGTGAAGCTGTCGCGCACAAAATGGACGTCCTCGGCTTTTTTGCCGGCCGGCGGCTCCATCACGACATAGATCGCCATAGCCTATCCTTTCAGCGATCCCTTGGTGGAAGGCACGGCATCCGGCTGGCGCGGATCTGGCTCGAGTGCTGCCCGCAGCACGCGCGCCACCGCCTTGAAGCAGGTCTCGGCAATATGATGGTTGTTGGCGCCGTAATGGTTGGTCACATGCAGCGTGATGCCGGCATTCTGCGCCAGAGCCTGGAAGAACTCGCGCACCAGTTCGGTATCGAACGTGCCGATCCTCGGCGAGGAGAAGCCGACGTTCCAGACCAGAAACGGCCGGCCGGACACGTCGATCGCCGCGCGGGTCAGCGTCTCGTCCATGGCAAGGTCGATCGAGGCGTAGCGCATGATGCCGCGCCGCTCGCCCAACGCCTTGCTCAGCGCCTGGCCGATCGCGATCCCCGTATCCTCGACCGTGTGGTGGTCGTCGATATGCAGGTCGCCCTTGGCCTTGATGGTCATGTCGATCAGCGAGTGGCGCGACAGCTGGTCGAGCATATGGTCGAAGAAGCCGACGCCGGTCGAAATGTCGGCCTTGCCCTTGCCGTCGACATGGACCGAGACCGAAATCTCGGTTTCCCTGGTCTTGCGGCTGACTTCGGCCGAACGCGTCATCGTCGTGTCCTTATTGCCCTGATCGGGGCCCCGGGCTTGAAAACGAAAGCCTTCTATCAGCATGATCCGGCGATTGCCAGTTGCCATTCCGGCCACTATCGGCCTTCGCCGCGGGGCGGTTTGCAATCATTGGCCTTATGCATACATATGGCCCATCCAACTCACTCGTACCGCGCCAATCGCCTTCAAGGGATAGCGCGAATCGGAGCTCAAAATGTCGAATGAACTCACCATGCACGCCACGACCATCATCAGCGTGCGCAAGGGCAACAAGGTCGTGATCGCCGGCGACGGCCAGGTCAGCCTTGGCCAGACCATCATGAAGGGCAACGCCCGCAAGGTGCGCCGCATCGGCAAGGGAGGCAGCGTCATTGCCGGCTTCGCCGGCGCCACTGCCGACGCCTTCACCCTCTTGGAGCGGCTCGAAGCCAAGCTCGAGCAATATCCCGATCAGCTGACGCGCGCCTGCGTCGAGCTCGCCAAGGACTGGCGCACCGACCGTTACCTGCGCCGCCTGGAAGCCATGATGCTGGTCGCCGACAAGTCGGTCTCGCTGGCGCTGACCGGCAATGGCGACGTGCTGGAACCCGAGCATGGCGTGATGGCCATAGGCTCCGGCGGCAATTACGCCCTGGCCGCGGCCCGCGCGCTGATCGACACCGACAAGGACGCCGAGGAGATCGCCCGCAAGGCCATGCAGATCGCGTCCGACATCTGCGTCTACACCAACAACAATTTTGTTGTCGAAACGCTCGATGCCGCTTGAGCTTGCCGACCATGATCCCAAAAAGTGGGAGCCGGTTTTTGGATAAGGTCATGGTCACTCAGCAGCATAGCTACGATTTTCGGCCGGTCACCGAGAAGGATCTGGCGTTGATCGCCAGGTGGCTGCGCGAGCCGCATGTCGCTGAGTGGTGGGACGATCCGGAC
>NZ_RZRY01000102.1:0-13805 GCF_003998035.1 Mesorhizobium sp. M2A.F.Ca.ET.039.01.1.1
ACGTCCACCCTGCCTTTGTGTGGGATGAACTATCCGCCGTCGGGCCTTCTTCATAGTGGGTTTTGAAATGAGCAACCGCGAGACCGCCGGTTGCGTACAGCAATGCCGGTCCCATCGCATAGCCCAAGCGGGCTCGAAGCGAACCCTGGACATCGATCTTGGTGTCGATCGTGCCGGCAAACACCGAATCGACTGAACCGCTCATTCCGGAGGCTTCGATGTCGGCTTCGCCGCCGAGAACGAACGAACCGTAAGCTTGGTTGTAGCCAAGATGGATACCACCGAGCACTCCGTTGGATTTCCAGGAGTCGGCCCAATCCGAATTGCCACTCGATATCGACTGATCATGGCTATCGACGTGGCCCCAACCATAGCCTAGTTGGACGCCAACATAGGCGCCGCTCCAGTCATAGATCGCCGGAGCGGCGGAAAGCGCATCCGCGGCAAAAGCGCTACCCGGAAGGGCAGCAAGAATAGCAGAAGCCAACAAAATCGATTTCATGGACCCACCCCGTGTTTCGCGGCAGTGTAGACCGCTTCGATTGCAGCGCAATATAGCCGGGCATCCGGAAGATGCTTTCTTATCTGAAGTTGCACAAAAACCACGCTGGCTCCCGTCTGGTGGCCGGTGGACGCCAATGACACCCGGCAGAGCCAGCCCGTAACCAGCTTCATGCCGCTTCTCCACACTCGATCATGTATGGAGAATGATTTCAAAGCCTTAAGCGGGAGATAATGGGCCGGCTAAAGCATTAACAAATGTGGCGAAGCGCCCGGAACGGTTGAACGTTCCATAGGCTGCGAAAGCCCCCTCAGACGTCCCTGGAATTGTTTTACCCGCGCGCCTTGACGTTGATCGTCTCCGGCACGGGCGTCAGCGGCCGGCGCTCGGTGAACCAGGCGACGAGATTGTCGACGCAAAGATCCGCCATGGCGCGGCGGGTGTGGACGGACGCCGAGCCGACATGCGGCAGAAGCGAGGCATTGGCAGCGTCGAGCAGGGCCCGTGGCACGTTCGGTTCGTCGGCAAAGACGTCGAGCCCCGCGGCGGCGATGGTACCGCTCTTCAGGGCGGCCGCCAGTGCTGTCTCGTCCACCGCCGAGCCACGGCCGATATTGACGAAGACGCCGTTCGAACCCAGCGCCGACAAGATTTCGGCATTGATCGCCTTCTCCGTGGAGGCGCCCCCCGGAGCAATGCAGATCAGCGTGTCGACGGCCTCGGCAAGGCCTTTCAAAGTGGCATGATAGTCGTAAGCCAGGCCTTCCACCTTGCGGCGATTGTGGTAGGCGATCGGCAGGCCGAAGGCTTCAAGGCGGCGGGCGACGGCGCGGCCGATGCGGCCCATGCCGAAAATGCCGACGCTGCGGCCGCGCAAGGTAAGCCGGCTCAGGCGATAATTGCCC
Source organism: Mesorhizobium sp. M2A.F.Ca.ET.039.01.1.1 (assembly GCF_003998035.1). Classification (NCBI taxonomy): domain Bacteria; kingdom Pseudomonadati; phylum Pseudomonadota; class Alphaproteobacteria; order Hyphomicrobiales; family Phyllobacteriaceae; genus Mesorhizobium; species Mesorhizobium sp. M2A.F.Ca.ET.039.01.1.1. The sequence goes on from NZ_RZRY01000102.1 coordinate 1,408, forward strand.
TTCTTCACCCAAGCGCCGTCGCGCAGCCACTTCTCGGCGGCGTAGAGCTCGCGCACGGTGTTGATCAACAGACCAATGGCGGTGTCGGCGACCTCCTCGGTCAAAACGTCGGGCGTGTTGGTGACCATGACGCCGCGCTTCGCCGCGTGATTGGCGTCGACCGAATCATAGCCGACGCCGAAACTGGCGATGATCTCAAGGTTGGGCAGGGCGTCAATCATCGTCGCGTTGATGCCGGCATAGGAGGCGATGCCGCGCACAGTGGCGCGTATCTCTTCCGTGACCAGCGAAGGGTCGGCACGTTCGATGCGCACAAGCTTGAACGCCTTGTCTATGCGGCTGACGGCATGATCGTTGAAATCGCCCGGCACCAGGATGGCGACTGGCAATTTTTCTTCTGCAATGGTCATGCACGCTCCACCGGCTTGCCGGTCGACTGCCGCACATGCAGTTCCGGCTTGATCAGCTCCTGCGAGGGCCGCACCGCCTGCCCGTTCAATTTGTCGAGCAAGGCGCTCGCGGCGCGGCGACCGACCTCGCGCTGGCCGTTCCAGACAGTGGTCAGGGCCGGCGTCGCGATTGCAGCCTCCTCGAGATCGTCATAGCCGGTGACTGAGATATCGACGCCGGGCACGAGGCCTGCGCGCGCGATGCCGTTCATCAACCCGATCGCGACCAAATCGTTCCAGCAGCAGGCGGCGGTGGGCTTGTCCTTCAGCGCCAGAAACTGCCCCGCGGCTTCGAAGCCGGCCTGCTTGGTGCGGGGGCCGGGAATGCGCCAGGACGGCTTCACCTCCAGGCCGGCCGCCTCCATGGCGTTGAGATAGCCCTGGTAACGGTCGCGGCCGGTCGAGGTCTGGTCGGTGCCGCCGACCATGGCGATGCGCTTATGGCCGAGCGAGATCAGATGATTGGTGGCAAGTGCTGTGCCATAGGCATCGTCGCCGCGGAACACCGGCACGTCGGCACCGGCGACGCTGCGCGCGATCAGCACCGCCGGCAGGCCGTTTTCCTCGGCCATGATGATGTCCTCGGCCGGCGTGCCGATGGCCGGCGACATGATGACACCGTCGGCGCCGAGCTGCAGCAGCGTGTCGATGAAGGTGCGCTGCTTTTCGAGCTGGTCATAGTGGTTGGACAGGATGAAGGTCTGGCGGCTGCGGTCGAGCTCGCTTTCGATCGAGCGCAGGATCTCGGCGAAGAACGGGTTCATGATGTCGTGCACGACGACGCCGACGATGCCGGAGCGCGAGGTGCGCAGCGAGGCGGCGCGGCGGTTGTAGATATAGCCGATGGCGCGCGCGTGTTCCTTGATGCGCTCCCGCGTGGCGCCAGCCACCAGCGGGCTGTCGCGCAGCGCCAGCGATACCGTTGCCGTGGAGACGCCGAGAGCATCCGCGATCGTCGAAAGCTTGATCTTCTGTGCCAGTGCCCTTCGCTCCCCAGGGTCTTCGGATCTACGTCTTTAAATTTTTTAAAACGGCCTTATGCCACCGGACTTGGAGCAAATCAAAGTTTTTTCGCCAGCGCCTCGGCCTCGGTGTCGAGCGAGGCCGAGTTGCGCACGCGCCGCCGATGCTCGCGGTGGATGATGTAGAGGCCGCTGGCAACGATGATGGCAGCCCCCAACAAGGTCCAGCGGTCCGGGAACTGGTGGAAGATCAGCCAGCCTGCGATGATCATCCACACCATCTGCGAATAAGGGAAAGGCGCCAGCTGCGTGGTGGTCGCCAGGCGATAGGCCCGGACCAGCAGATAATGGCCGCCGGCGCCGAAGACGCCCAGCATCAGGACGACGAACCATTGAAAGCCGCCGTGCGGCAGCGTGGGCGCGAAGGCAAGCATCGGGGCCAGCAGCACCGACGGCGCCAGCGCCGAGAACAATATCAGGCTCTCGGATGTTTCGGTCGAGGACATGCGCCGCGTCATGATGACATAGAAGCTGTTCGACAGCATCGAGCCCAGCGCGAAGAGATGGCCAATGCCGAACACGCCGACGCCGGGCCGGGTGATGATCAGGACACCGACAAAGCCGGTGAGGATCGCCAGCCAGCGCCGCCAGCCTGCCCATTCGCCGAGCAGCGGGCCGGCAAGGGCGGTGATGACCATCGGGCCAAAGAAATAGATCGACGTCGTCTCGGCCAGCTGCAGCGTCTTCAGCGCCAGGATGTTGAACATGGTCGAGCCGAAAAGCAGGCAGCCGCGCAAGATATGCGCCGGCAGGTTGTTGGCGCGAAAACGTGCCGGCTCGCGCCAGCCGCGCAGGAAGACGCCGACGAGCAAGACATGGACGGTGAAGCGGGCCCAGGCGACGATCAGCGCCGATACGCCGGCCAGCACCAGATATTTGCTGGAGGTGTCGAGAAAGGTGAAGCAGACATAGACGCAAAGCATCAAAAGCATCGCCGCGGGCGGCGTTGCGCTGTCGTCGTTGTTTTTGGGAATGCTCAAGGTCGGGCCGAAGGGAGGATAGACGTCCCCTTCTGCGGCAATCGCCGCTGGCCGGCAAGCTAAAAGCGACTGGCCCAACAAGCGCTTTGGACAGGCTTAGAGCGCATCGCCGTCGGCGATTGGCTTGAACGGTTCTCGCGGTTCGTCATCCACGGGCGGAGCAAGGAGCGAAGCGACGCGCGCAGACCCGAGGATCCATGCCGTTACATCGACGCTCCAGCAACGGTGCAAAATTCTGCTCCGTTGCGAACCTCGGCGAAGGTCACGGCATGGATCCTTGGGTCTTCGCTCCGCTTCGCGTCGCTACGCCCAAGGACGACGAAGTTGGCGAGGTCGCTGCTAATCCCGAACGTTCAAGACGGTATAAAAATCAGCCATGCATGCGGGCGCCCTTGGTGATCTTGTCGACCAGCTTCTTCTCGCCGCGCAGGGCGATGCCGACGACCTGGGCATCGTCCGGCGCGAATTCGGCGAAGACGGCGCGGTTGGCCACGTCGTGGCCGGTCGAAAACATCTCCTCGACATAGGCGGACGCCGTGACGCCGCGCTCCAATGAGCGGCGATAGATCGTGCCCAGCGTCGCCGCGTCGGCCGACAGGACGATGACCGGCTGGATCGACATCGGGTTATAAAGGTTGCCGGCGCGGTCGCGATAAGGCTCGCCGATGATCTCGGGAAACTGCGCGGCGATGCCGCTGGTCAGGAAGGCGGTGACGTTGAGTTTCTGCCAGACCGGCAGATCCTCTCTCAGGACAATTGCAATTTTCGTATCGAACACCAAGATTGAGACTCCGGGATGGCCCGTGACGGGCGGAACAGGGCGATGGCGCAGGCTCTAGGCGCGGAAGCGAAGCAAGGTCTTGAACGTTCGTGCGCGGAGGCGGCCAATGGCGATCGCATTGTTTCGGCGCCGGGTGGGCTGGGCCTCGAACGCATCGAGGCGCGTTTTCACGGCAACGCCTTCGAGCCGCACCGGCACGACACCTATGCCATCGGCGTGACATTGCACGGCGTGCAGCGCTTTCATTATCGTGGCGCGCTGCAACACAGCCTGCCCGGCCAGGCGATCGTGCTGCATCCGGACGAATTGCATGACGGCGGCGCCGGCACGGAAGACGGGCTGCGCTACCGGATCCTCTATCTGGAGCCCTCCCTGCTGCTCGACAGCCTCGATGGCGAGCCGCTGCCTTTCGTGCCTGACGCGGTGGTAAGCATCCAGCGCTGCGAGACACGCTGCTCTCGGCGCTGGCGCCGCTGGACGAAGAACTTGGCGACCTGTTCGTGGCGGATTTCGTCGCGCAACTGGCGCAGCATCTGAGGCGCTACGCCGGAAAGCCGGCAAAGTCGACGGGCAAGACCGCGTGGCGCGCGGCGACACTTGCGCGCGACTATCTTGCGGAGAATGCCGAACGGCCGGTGCGCTCCGATGAGCTCGAGGCCGTTACCGGCCTCGACCGCTATCAGTTATCACGGCATTTTCGCGCTACTTATTCGACCAGCCCGCACCGCTTCCTGTTGATGCGCCGGCTGCAAAGAGCGCGGCGCATGATCGCCGAGGGAGAACCGCTGGCGGAGATCGCCGCCGGAGCCGGCTTCAGTGACCAGAGCCATTTCAACAGGCATTTCAAGAAGGCGTTCGGCTTGACGCCGGGGCGTTGGGCGGCGCTGGTGAGGCGCGACGCGTAGCGTCGTCGCTTAAGGGGGAGGCGTCCGGTGATGGCCTTCAGGCGCGACGCGCAGCGTCGTCGCCCTTTTCACTAAGCCGCCGATGCCTGGGCCCGCGTGGTTGCGCGCCGATGCTGCGCATCGCGCGTCTGTCACCAACGCCGTGCAGTTGAGCGATGACGCTGCGCGTCACGCTTCATCCATCTCCGCGTCGTCGTCCATCAGGACCAGGTCTTCGTTCGACAAATTCGCCTCGATACGGGCGAGCAGCTTGAACAGCGCCTTCTGGTCCTTCTTGTCGAGCCCCTTCAGCGCCTGCTTCTCGGTCTTCTTGACCGATTTCTCGATGGCGCGGATGGTTTCGCGGCCGGACTCGGTGAGGAAGATATGCGCCTGCCGGGCATCGGCGTTGGAGGCGCGCTTTTCCAGGAAACCCTGGGCCTGCAGCCGGTTGATGGTCTTGGTGATGGTCGGCGGACGCACACCGAGCCGGCCGGCGAGGTTGCCGGGGGTCTGGCCATCCTCGCGATCGAGCGCCAGCATGATCTGGTCCTGGCCGGCGTAGAAACCATGCGCCAGAAGCCGCGCCGCGAGCGCCGTTCGGGCCAGCCTCGCCGCCGAATGCAGCCGGCTCATTGTCGCAGTCTTGTCCGCCTTGGCCATGGCCATTCCCTCTTCGGCCGAACCGGCGCGGCCAGCATAGAGGCTGTCCGGCGGTTGGCAAATGACGATCCCTAAGAAACCGGCTTGCGGAACGCTTTGCCGGCAAGCATTGCGGTGCCCGCGCAGGTGATGCCAGATGTTTATTTCAGTTAGATGACAAACGACTTTTGAGGAGCGGAGATTCACAGCGGCAACGGGGAACGGCCGTTGGGAGCGCACGCGGTTCCCCGTTTGGTCGGCCTCGACCGCCCCCAAACTCCCTCCTCGCCGCCATCCCCGTCGGGGGGTCCGCCTGGCCCATCGGTTTGACACGTGCAAAAGCGCGACGCCCATCCTATATGAGGCCGACAATCCAGATTTTTCGAGACCAAGATTTCGAGGCAAGCCATGAGCGATGCACAGACGCAAATCCCCGTAACCGTTCTCACCGGCTATCTCGGCGCGGGCAAGACGACGCTGCTCAACCGCATCCTGTCGGAGAACCACGGCAAGCGCTACGCCGTCATTGTCAACGAGTTCGGCGAGATCGGCATCGACAACGACCTGATCGTGGAATCCGACGAGGAAATCTACGAGATGAACAATGGCTGCGTGTGCTGCACGGTGCGCGGCGACCTGATCCGGGTCGTCGAGGGCCTGATGCGCCGGCCCGGCCGCTTCGACGCCATCGTCGTCGAGACCACCGGCCTCGCCGACCCGGTGCCGGTGGCGCAGACCTTCTTCATGGATGACGACGTGCGCACCAAGACCAAGCTCGACGCGGTGGTGGCGCTGGTCGACGCCAAGCACCTGCCGCTGCGCTTGAAGGATTCCAAGGAGGCCGAGGACCAGATCGCCTTCGCCGACGTGGTGGTGCTGAACAAGACCGATCTCGTCACGCCGGAAGAACTGGAAAAGGTCGAGGCGACGATCCGCGCCATCAACCCGGCGGCAAAGATCCATCGTACGCAGAGGTCCGGCGTGGCGCTCGACGAAGTGCTCGACCGCGGCGCCTTCGACCTGTCGCGCGCGCTGGAGAACGATCCGCACTTCCTCGAGGCGCATGACCACGATCACGACCATGAATGCGGCCCGCACTGCGACCACGACCACCATCATCATGACGGCCACGATCACCATCACCACCATGCTTCCGACATCCATGACGTGACGGTGAAGTCGGTGTCGCTGCGCGGCGGCGAGATGGACCCCAAGAAGTTCTTCCCCTGGATCGAGAAGGTGACCCAGATGGAAGGGCCGAACATCCTGCGGCTGAAGGGCATCATCGCGCTCAAGGGCGACGAGGACCGCTACGTGCTGCAGGGCGTGCACATGATCCTCGAGGGCGACCACCAGCGCGCCTGGAAGGACGGCGAGAAGCATGAGAGCCGGCTCGTGTTCATCGGCCGCGATCTCGACGCCGAGCGGCTCAGGAAGAGTTTTGAAGCCTGCCAGGCGGCTTGATTTCCTGACCTTCAGGCGCTAGCGCTGCCCGTTCTTCGCTTCTCCCCTTGTGGGAGAAGGTGGCCCCGCGAAGCGAGGTCGGATGAGGGGTGCTCCAGCTTGGCAATGCCGGCGATCCGTCCAACACGCCCTTATCCGTCTTGGCGCTGCGCGCCAATCCACCTTCTCCCACAAGGGGAGAAGGCAAGGTCGCACCTAGCCGCACCGGCTTCGTGCACAGAAGCCCGAATGGACAATCCCTAATGCCCACAGTCGCCCCGCTTGATCTCGAAGGCCATTGCGTCGCCGCCGTCTTCCTCAACGACGTGCCGCATTTCGCGCTAGCGGACGGCGCGATCCATCGCCTGGACAATGGGCAGAAGACGGTGCAGGCCAATGACGGTCTGCTTGCCGCCTTTCATGATGCGGCCAACGACCGGCTGATCACCGGCGGTGAGGACGGCAAGGTATTTGCCGTGAAGGCCGGCGGCGAGGTGAGCGAACTCGCAAGCGCTGGAAAAAAATGGATCACCAGCGTCGCCGCAGGTCCGCAGGGCGCGATCGCCTATGCTTCCGGCAAGACCGCCTTTGTGCGTTTCGCCGACGGCAAGATCAAGGAATTCACCCACCCGCGCTCGGTGGAAGGACTAGCCTTCTCGCCCAAGGGCATGCGTTTTGCCGTCGCCCGTTACAATGGCGCGACGCTGCATTTTCCAGCGGCTGAGGGCAAGCCGGTGGAGCTCGAATGGGCCGGCGCCCATACCGGCATCACCTTTTCACCGGACGGCGCTTTCCTCATCACCACCATGCAGGAAAACGCGCTGCATGGCTGGAAGCTCGCCGACGGCAAGCACATGCGCATGTCAGGCTATCCCGGCAAGGTGAAGAGCCTGTCGTGGAGCGTCAAGGGCAAATGGCTGGCGAGCTCCGGCGCGCCGGCGGCGATCGTCTGGCCGTTTCAAGCCAAGGACGGGCCAATGGGCAAGGCGCCGCTGGAACTCGGCACGCGCGGCAACACGATGGTGACCTGCGTCGCCTGCCATCCGAGCCAGGACGTCGTGGCCATCGGCTATGAAGACGGCATGGTGATCGCGGCGCGCTTCGCCGACGCCAAGGAGGTGCTGCTGCGCCGCCCCGGCAAGGGCGCCATCACGTCGATGACGTGGGACAAGGAAGAGCGCCGCATCGTCTTCGGAAGTGCTGCCGGCGACTGCGGCGTTATCGATATCACCGCCTGACTATTCCGCGCCGCAGGACACATCGCCCTTGAACTCGACGGGGTCGCTGCTCACGCCGGCCGTGCCGTCATAGACCGCGAGCGTGTAGCGCCCGTCATAAGTGCTTTCGTCGCTGGCCTTGGTCAGGATCGTCAGCTCCACCGAGCGGTAGGTGTCCTTGGCTTCGTGCTCGCGATAAACGAGCAGCCGCAACTCCTCGCCGTCGAGCCAGTATTGCGTAAGGTTCTGGTCCTCGAACACCGTCTTGCGCAGGCTGTCGGTGGCGGGACGGGCCTTGATCTCCAAGTCACCGCGGAAATTGAAGGTCGGCCCGCCCAGGCCACGGGTCACGCCGGCGTCGAGCTGGAAGGCGACCTTGGCGTCATCGACCGAGCACCAGAGGGCGCCGGAGGCGAAACCGCCATTCACTGACGCAAGAAGCACTGCCCCGCAAAGAACTGTCCGCATTTTCCCCTCCTCCATGCCTGCCCGCAATGAGGCCCTGACGGAGGTGCCGGGTCAAGAGCGCTGAGCCAACGCCCGCCGCCGGCGCGGCCAATTGCGGTTTTGCTAGCCGGTTGGCAGAGTGCCGCGCGAAACACAGGGGTTTTCATGCAGGCATCGGACAGTTCCAGGAATTCCATCGGCGGCATCGACATCGCGCGCATCGCCGAATTGCGCGAAGGGGAAGCGGCCGCCTTCCGCAAAGCGCGGCCGAAATCCGAGGCGAAGCTTGGCAATGGCATCGCCGGCTTCCTGGGCGGCGTGCCGATGCATTGGATGATCGACTGGCCGACACCATTCCCGATACTGGTCGACGGCGCCAAGGGCGCCACCATTACCGATATCGACGGCAACAGGCTCGACGATTTCTGCCTCGGCGACACCGGCTCGATGCTCGGCCATTCGCCGCCGGCGGTCGCGCGCGCGATCCGCCGGCAGGCGGCGCGTGGCCTGACATACATGCTGCCCAGCGAGGATGCGCTGGCGATCGGCCCGCTCCTGCAGCAGCGCTTTGGCCTCCCCTACTGGCAGATCGCCACCACCGCCACCGACGCCAACCGTTTCGCGCTGCGCGTCGCCCGCGCGGTCACCGGGCGCGAGAAGATCCTGGTCTTCAACGGTTGCTATCATGGCTCGGTCGATGAGACGATGGTGCGGCTGATCGACGGCAAGCCGGCGAACCGGCCTGGTTTGGCCGGCGAATTCCGCGATCTCACGCGGGCGACCAAGATCGTCGAGTTCAACGATGTTGCCGCATTGGAAGCAGCGCTCGCGGACCGCGACGTAGCCTGCGTCATCACCGAGCCGGTGCTGACCAATTCCTGCATGGTGCTGCCGGATGCCGGCTTCCATGACGCGCTGCGGCGGCTGACCCGCGCGGCCGGCACGCTGCTCCTGATCGACGAAACCCACACCATCTCCACCGGCCCGGGCGGCTATACGCGCAAGTACGGGCTGGAGCCAGACCTGTTCGTGCTCGGCAAGCCGGTGGCCGGCGGCGTGCCGGCGAGCATCTGGGGGATGAGCGAGGAGGTCGCCACGCGTTACGCCGCCTATAACCGGACCAAGGAGCCCGGCTATTCCGGCATGGGCACGACGTTGTCGGCCAACCCGCTGCAGTTCGCGGCAATGCACGCGACGCTAGAGGAGGTGATGACGGAGCAAGCCTACGCGCATATGGACCGGCTGGCGCGCCGGCTCGATGCGGGGCTGACCGCCGTCATCCAGCGAAACAAGCTGCCCTGGCATGTCGCGCGGGTCGGCGCGCGCGTCGAATTCATCTGCGCGCCCGGACCGCTGCATAATGGCGCCGAGGCCGAGAAGGCGCATGCGCCGGAGCTCGAAGCCGCCATCCATGTCGCGCTGGTCAATCGCGGCGTGCTGATCGCGCCGTTCCACAACATGATGCTGATCTCGCCGGTGACGTCTTCAGCGCAAGTGAGCCGGCTGATCGCCGCCTTCGCCGCGGTTGCGGCCAGGCTTACGGCGTGAGAAAAGCGGCCATGGACAATCCGAACGCCGTAACAACATCGCCTTCCGGGTCGACGCCCGCCGAGGCGAAGGCCTTTCTCGACGCGCATCCGGAGATCGAGGCGTTCGACATCGTGCTGACCGACGCCAACGGTATCGGCCGCGGCAAGATCGTGCGCCGCCATGAGCTGATGGGGATTTTCGAGAACGGAAGGCACCTGCCTATCTCGATCCTCGGCCTCGACATCACCGGCGAGGACGTGCACGAGACCGGACTGGTGTGGGATACAGGCGACGGCGACCTCAGGGCGTGGCCGATCCCGGGCACGCTGGTGCCGCTCTACGGCACCAATCCGGCGCGCGGCCAGGTGCTGATGTCGATGTACCATCTCGACGGCCAACCGATGACCTCCGACCCACGGCTGGTGCTGGCAAGGCAGGTGGAATTGCTGGCGGCGCGCGGCCTGCATCCTGCTGGCGCTTTCGAGCTGGAGTTCTTCCTGCTGTCCAACGAGCGCGACGCGGATGGCAAGGTGCAGCCTGCCCGCGCGGTGCTCGACGGCCGTCGTTCGGCGAAGACCGAGGTCTATTCCGTCGACCATCTGCATGGCATGGAGCCGCTGTTCTCCGACATCTACGCGGGGGCCAAGGCGCAGGGCATTCCGGCCGAAACGGTCATTTCCGAATACGCGCCCGGCCAGTACGAGCTGACGCTCAACTACCGCAAGGACGTGATGCGCGCGGCTGACGACCTCGTCATGCTGAAGCGGCTGGTCAGGGCGCAGGCGCGGCGGCACGGCGTCACCGCCTGCTTCATGGCCAAGCCCATCGAGTCCTATGCCGGCTCCGGCATGCATTTCCACGTCTCGCTGCAGGACGATGCCGGCCGTAACGTCTTCACCGAGGCCACCGGCGAGAAATGGTCACCGAAGCTGCTCAACGCGCTTGGCGGCCTGATCCACACCATGGCGGAATCGATGCTGGTGTTCGCGCCGCACGCCAATTCATGGCGGCGCTTCGTTTCGCAATCCTACGCGCCCGTGGCGCCGACATGGGGCGTCAACAACCGCTCGGTGGCGCTGCGCGTGCCGGCGGGCGACGCCAGGAACCGCCGCATCGAGCACAGGCCGTCGGGCGTCGACGCCAACCCCTATCTGGTAGCGGCGACGGTGCTGGCCGGCATCGTCAAAGGGCTCGACGAAGGGCTGGATCCGGGGCCAGAGACCACCGGGAACGGTTACGAGCAGCCGAGCGAAAGATCGACCATGCCGGCCGACTGGCGCGCCGCGATCGAGGCGGCCAGGGGATCCGATTTCCTGAAATCGGCGCTGGGTCCCGACCTGCACCGGACCTTCGTGGCGATCAAGCAGGCCGAATATCTGCGCGTCGCGCGCACGGTCAGCGAATTGGACTACCACCTCTATCTGCACGAGGTGTAAGGCGGACGACACGCGCGTGGCGATCACGTTTTGCCGCGGACAATCAAAAGTTATAGCCAATTGCATTTCTGGAACATATCATGAACAAATGGCTGTGCTTTCCGTCCGCGAGAAACTGGCGATCCTGTCCGACGCCGCCAAATACGACGCTTCCTGCGCATCGTCCGGCTCGGCGAAGCGCGACTCGCTGAGATCGGGCGGCATCGGCTCGACGGAGGGTTCCGGCATCTGCCATTCCTACGCGCCGGACGGGCGCTGCATCTCGCTCTTGAAAATCCTGCTCACCAATTTCTGCATCTATGACTGCAGCTATTGCATCAACCGCTCGTCCTCGAATGTGCGGCGCGCTCGCTTCAGCGTCGATGAGGTGGTGAAGCTCACCATGGATTTCTACCGCCGCAACTACATCGAGGGGCTGTTCCTGTCCTCTGGCGTCATTCGCTCGCCGGACGAGACGATGGGCGAGATGGTCGAGGTGGCACGCAGGCTCAGGATCGAGGAAAAGTTCGGCGGCTACATACACCTCAAGACCATCCCCGAAGCGTCTGCCGAACTGATCGAGAAGGCAGGGCTTTATGCCGACCGTTTGTCGATCAATGTCGAGCTGCCGACGGACGAAGGCGTCAAGAAACTGGCGCCGGAAAAGAAACCGGAAACGATCCGGCTTTCGATGGCCAAGCTGCGCCGCAAGATCGAGGAGAAGGCCGAGCCCACTTTGCAGAGCCGCAGGCGCGAGCGCTTCGCCCCGGGTGGCCAGTCGACGCAGATGATCGTCGGCGCCGACACGACCTCCGACGACGGCATATTGCGCGCGAGCGCCCGGCTCTATGGCAGCTATCACCTGCGCCGCGTCTACTACTCCGCGTTCAGCCCGATACCCGATTCAACATCTTCGCTGCCCTTGCAGAAACCGCCGCTGATGCGCGAGCACCGGCTCTATCAGGCCGACTGGCTGATGCGCTTCTACGGCTTCTCGCAGCCGGAAATCCTGGCCGGCAGCAATGACGGGATGCTCGACCTTGCCATCGATCCCAAGCTCGCCTGGGCGCTGCGCAATCGGGGCCGATTCCCGGTCGACGTCAACCGCGCCGAGCGAGAGGCGCTGCTGCGCGTTCCCGGGCTCGGCACCAAGGTCATCGACAGGATCGTCGAGACGCGCCGTCACCGCCGGCTGCGGCTCGAGGATGTCGGCCGGCTCTGCCATTCGATCGCCAAGGTGCGGCCCTTCATCGTCGCGGAAGGCTGGTCGCCGGGCGCGCTGACCGACAAGGCCGGCTTGCGCCAGGCGATCACCCGCTCCTGCGAGCAGCTTTCCTTGTTCTGACCATGGCAAGAACACAGCTCAACCTCGCCGCTCATGTCGTCCGGCTCGGCAGCCAGACCGATTTTGCCGGCTGGCGCGACGCGGCGCGGCGGCTGGCGACGAACGATATTCCGCCGGAAGATGTCGCGTGGCAGGTCGAGCCGGATCGCGAAGATGGCGCCAGCGATTTGCCGGCTGCGCAAGACGATGCGCGACTGGTCGTGCCGCGGGACTTAATCGAGCGAGCCGAGACGGCGATCTGCC
>NZ_RZRY01001030.1:0-1738 GCF_003998035.1 Mesorhizobium sp. M2A.F.Ca.ET.039.01.1.1
CTTCATCTTCGCGCTCGGCATCCGCCATATCGGCGAGACGACGGCGGCCGTGCTTGCCCGCCAGTTCTCGACCATCGAGGAGCTGATCCGCGTCGGCAAGGAGACGGCAAAGGCGGAGGATCCGCACAGCGTCTTCCCGTCGATCAACGGCATCGGCGACACGGTGATCAACGCGTTGCGCGACTTTTTCGGCAATGAGCGCAACGACGACGTGCTGGATGCCTTGCTCGCGCAGGTCCACCCCAAGCCTTATGTCATGGAAATCTCGGCCGGCAGCGAAGTCTCCGGCAAGACGGTGGTGTTCACCGGCACGCTGGAAAAGATGACGCGCTCCGAGGCCAAGGCGATGGCCGAGCGGCTCGGCGCCAAGGTGGCTGGCTCGGTTTCGGCCAAGACCGACCTGGTGGTGGCGGGGCCCGGCGCCGGCTCGAAGCTGAAAGTTGCAAGCGAGCTCGGCATCGAGGTGATCGACGAGGACACCTGGCTGCAGCGCATCGGCAGGGCTGGCTGATGACTGGCGCGTTCAAGGGATTTGGGCCGAAGGCCATCCCGTTCCTCAAGGCGCTCGATTTCCATCAGAGCCGCGAATGGTTCCAGGAGAACCGCGACCTCTTCGACAGCGAGCTGCACGGACCGTTCTGCGATCTGGTCGAGACGCTCACCACGCGCTTCGAAGCAGCCAAGCTCGGGCTGCGCGGTGACCGCAAGAGGTCGCTGTTCCGCATCAATCGCGACGTGCGCTTCTCAAAGGACAAGCGGCCCTATAACCGGCATCTCTCAGCGATCCTGTCGCCCGACGGCACCAAGATGGAGCAGGGCGTCTTCTATGTGCATATCGGGCTCGAGCGCTGCTTCGCCGGCGTTGCCTGGTGGCAGCCAGCGCCTGAACTGCTGCAGGCGATGCGCAAGGCGATCGTCACCAAGCCGTCCGCGTTCCGCGCCATGGTTTCATCGCTCAAGAAGGCCGGGCTGGAACTCGATGCGGAAGACCGCCTGAAGCGGGCGCCGCGCGGCTTCGAAGACGTTGGCGACGAGGATCTCACCCAAGCGGTGCGCAACCGGCATTTCGTGGTCCGGCACGACATCGATCCGGCGACGATCCATTCGCCGGCGCTGGTCGACGATCTCGTCGACTTCACGCTTCGCGCCAAGCCGCTGCTCGACTGGGGCAGGGCGATCCAGGGGACGGCCGTTGCTGCCTGACGCCGCCATTCGACGGTCGCCAGGCGCTTACATCCGCATCAGCAGGCCGCCATCGACGGCGAGTTCGATGCCGGTGATGTAGCTCGCGGCGTCGGAGAGCAGGAAGAGCGCGGCATTGGCCATGTCCTGCGGCGTGCCGATGCGGCCAAGCGGCGCATAGTTCGCAACGGCGGCGCGTTTTTCCTCGGTGTCCCAGCGCGCCTGCAGCGGCGTCAGCGCCATGCCGGGGCAGATGGCATTCGAACGGATGCGCTCGCTCGCAAGCTGCATGGCGAGCGACTTGGACAGCGCGCACACGCCGGCCTTCGAGGCCTGGTAGGCGTCCTGCGGGTTGGGGTCGCCGCGATACCACTGGATGGTCGAGAAATGCACCATGGCGCCGCCGCGCCCGCCGGCGCGCATGTGGGGAACGACGGCGCGCGCCGTGTGCACGAAGGACTTCAGGTTGATGTTGAAGACGTCGTCCCAGACGCCGAGATCCATGTCGAGCGCCGACTTGTCGCGGCCGAACCACAGCACGCCGGCGACATTGGCC
>NZ_RZRY01001031.1:0-1732 GCF_003998035.1 Mesorhizobium sp. M2A.F.Ca.ET.039.01.1.1
GATCATCACCGCCATCAACATCGTCGGCGGCATCGCCATTGGCTATCTGCGCCACGGCATGGGCCTCGGCCAGGCCGCCGATGTCTTCATCAAGCTGTCGGTCGGCGACGGCCTCGTCACCCAGATCCCGGCGCTCATCGTCTCGCTCGCCGCCGGCATGCTCGTCTCCAAGGGCGGCACGCGCGGCTCGGCCAACCAGGCGGTGTTCGGCCAGCTCGGCGCGCATCCGCGCGCGCTCTATGTCGCGGCCTCGCTGCTGGTCATCCTTGGCCTGATGCCCGGCCTGCCGCTGTTCCCCTTCTTCGCGCTCGCCGGCGGCATGGCCGGCCTCGGCTATATCATCCCGCTGCGCCACAACCGCGCGCTTGCCGCCGCCGAAGCCTTGAAGACGCAGGAGAAGGCGAACAAGGTCGAGGAGGAGAAGAACTCGGTGAAGGCTTCGCTGGTCACCGCCGAGATCGAGCTGCTGATCGGCAAGCAGCTGTCGACCCGGCTGATGGTGGCGCACCAGGAACTGGTCTTCCGCATGTCGAAGATGCGCAAGAAATTCGCCCAGCAATATGGCTTCGTCGTGCCGGAAGTGCGCGTCGCCGACGACTTCGCCATTCCGCCGAAGAGCTACCAGATCAAGGTGCATGGCACGGTGGTCGCCGAATACCAGATGCGCGTCGGCGAGATCATGGTGCTGCTTGGCACGCGCGGCGTGCCGGACATCCCCGGCGAGGAAATCCGCGAGCCGGCCTTCGGCATGCGCGCCTATTCGGTGCTCGAAACCTTCGCCGAGGATCTGAAGCGCGAGAACTTCACCTTCGCCGACAACATGTCGGTGCTGCTCACGCATCTCTCCGAGGTGATCCGCAACAACCTGCCCCAGCTTCTCTCCTACAAGGACATGAAGGCGCTGCTGGAGCGGCTCGACCCCGAATACCGCAAGCTCGCCGACGAGATCTGCACCTCGCACATCTCCTACCCCGGCCTGCAGGCGGTGCTGAAGCTGCTGCTCGCCGAGCGCGTCTCGATCCGCAACCTGCACCTGATCATCGAGGCGATCGCCGAGATCGCGCCGCATGTGCGCCGCACCGAGCAGATCGTCGAGCATGTGCGCATCCGCATGGCGCAGCAGATCTGCGGCGACCTCTCCGAAGGCGGCACGCTCAAGGTGCTGCGCCTCGGCAACCGCTGGGACCTCGCCTTCCATCAAAGCCTCAAGCGTGACGCCAAGGGCGAGGTACGCGAGTTCGACATCGATCCGCGCCAGCTCGAGGAGTTCGGCCAGGACGCGACCAAGGCGATCCGCAAGCATCTCGAGGCCGGCGAGCGCTTCGTGCTGGTCACCGCGCCCGACGCGCGGCCCTATGTGCGCATGATCATCGAGCGGCTGTTCACCACGCTTCCCGTTCTCAGCCATGTCGAGATCGCCAAGGGCGTCGAGATCAAGGTGCTCGGAACGATCTCGTGAACGCGCTCTCGCAAGGCGTCGTCATCGCCGCGTTCCTCGCCTTCTGCCGCATCGGCGCCTGCTTCATGCTGATGCCCGGCCTGTCCAGCGCGCGCGTGCCGCTGCAGATCAGACTGTTCGTCTCGGTTGCCGCGACCGGCGGCCTGCTCGCCTTCCTGTGGGACCGCATCTACCCGTTCGTCGATCCGCGCCCGCAGGTGCTCGCGCCGATGATCGTCTCCGAGTTGCTGGTCGGCGGGCTGATCGGCGCCATGACCAGGCTTCATATGGAAG
>NZ_RZRY01001032.1:0-1728 GCF_003998035.1 Mesorhizobium sp. M2A.F.Ca.ET.039.01.1.1
CATATGAGCACAGCTTCAACGGCCGGTCGGGGCATACGGTTTCATAACTAGGGGAATACACGCAATAATTTTGTTCGGCCAGACGAAGGCACGGCCGCACCCCGCCATGGCTATGCCGACCTAAGGTCGGCTGGCGGCCTGCCCTGTTCTGGGGGATATTAGGGAAAGGCGGGTCGGCGGCCAAAACAGGGAGTGGGTCATGGCCAAGCATAAAGTCGGCTACCTCATCGGCAGCCTTGCCAAGGGCTCCATCAACCGCAAGCTTGCGAAGGCCCTCGTGAAACTGGCGCCGCCCGAACTTGAGATGACGGAAATCCCCTTCAAGGACCTGCCGCTCTACAGCTACGACTATGATGCCGACTTTCCGCCGGTCGCCCTGGAGTTCAAGAAGGCCATCGCGTCCGTCCAGGCAGTGCTTTTCGTCACGCCGGAATACAACCGCTCGATCCCCGGCGGCCTGAAGAACGCAATCGACTGGGCGAGCAGGCCCTACGGCAAGAACTCTTTCGCCCGCAAACCGACTGCCGTCATCGGAACCTCGCCAGGCGCGATCGCGACAGCCGTCGCCCAGCAGAGCCTGCGCAGCGTGCTCAGCTTCTGCAACGCACCCCAGATGAACTCTCCCGAAGCCTATATCCAGTTTACCCCGGGATTGATCACCGACGACGGCGAGGTGACTGTGGCGTCAACCGAAACATTCCTGCGCAATTACATGGACGAGTTCCACATGTTCATAGCGCGGGTGCTGCAGGTGCTCCCGCCTGATGCATGACGCCGGCCGTTTCGGACTTGTCGCCGGAACGGCCTCGGCACCTTCCTCAGCGTTCGCGGGAGCCTACCATCCTCAACGTGCCGAGCGCGACAAAGCAAAGCGCGACGACCGGGAAGACGACCCAGTTGAGCATCGTCCAGCCCCATGCGTTGTAGATCGCGCCTGACATGAGCGAGGAGAAGGCGACGGAGCCGAACAGGACGAAGTCGTGGAAACCCTGCACCTTGCTTTTCTCGGAGGGGCGGTAGCTGGCCGCGACCATGGCCGTTGCGCCGATGAAGCCGAAGTTCCAGCCAAGCCCGAGCAGGATCAGCGCGGTCCAGAATTGCCACAGATGCAGTCCGGAAAGCGCCACCGTGGCGCAGCCGATCAGGAGCACGAGGCCAGTGGCCAGGATGCGTTCGGCGCCGAAGCGATGGATCAGCGAGCCGGTGAAGAAGCTCGGCCCGAACATGGCCATGACGTGCCAGGAAATGCCCAGCGTCGCATCGTCTTCCGACAGGCCGCAGCCGACCATGGCGAGCGGCGCGCCGGTCATGACGAAGCTCATCAGCGCGTAGCTGCCGACGGTGCAGAAAAGTGCTGCGACGAAACGCGGCTGGGTGACGATTTCAGCCAGCGGCCGGCCATCGCTTGCAGCGGTTTCGGTGACGGTGTTGGTCGTTGAAGACACACGCAGGAACGACAGGATAAGCGCGCCAACCGCCGCAAGCGGCAGGATCGAAGCGAAGGATCCCGCGAACATAACTGGGGCCAGCAGTTCGCGGGTGTAAATGACGATCTGCGGTCCAAGGATGGCGGTGACGATGCCGCCCGCTAGCACAAAGGAGATGGCGCGCGCCTTGAATTGCGGCGGCGCGTTGTCGGCGGCCGCGAAGCGAAACTGCTGCACGAAGGCGCCGCCGACGCCGATCACGCAAAGGCCGAAGGCAAACAGCCAAAAGCTCGCCTGGAAG
>NZ_RZRY01001033.1:0-1724 GCF_003998035.1 Mesorhizobium sp. M2A.F.Ca.ET.039.01.1.1
GTATTAAGACGCGGAGTGTTGGCAATCTGACGCTGATTATCGGATCCGGGATCGCAGGCATCTGCGGCGCAGCGATGGGACCGATAAGCCAGATATCGCCCTACATGGGTGGCCCTGCTCTCTGGAAAGCGTTCATCATCATAATTGTGGGCGGGATCGGCAATGTCTGGGGAGCGGTGGCCGCGGCGGCAATCTTTGGGGTGCTTGATACACTTATGTCGCAGTTCGGCGGCGGGCGCTTTCTTGCCCTGACGAGTGCGGCCATCATGCTGTTCGTCCTTAGCGTAAAACCCTCAGGTCTATTCGGAGAAAATGAATGATGGGCGCTCTGCATCGGGACATCGCAACCATCATCATTGCTGGGCTTGCACTTGTCTTCGGCGGGCTGGTCGGCACGCCATATATTCTAGGAGTGTTGATCATCTTCGGCATGGTCTCAATCCTGGTCTTGTCCTATCGGACTATCACCACGATGGGTGGCTGGTCGTTCGCCCACGTCGCCATCATGGGCATAGGGGGATACTCAGTAGCCATCTTCTCCAAAGCACCTTTTGAAATTCCAGTCTTGGTAGCGGTGGCACTTGGCGGGGTCTTTGCTGCGTTCTTCGCCGCAATATTATCTTGGCCTGTTCTTCGCACTCGTCAGTACTACTTCTTCTTATCGACGTTCGCTGCGGGCGAAGCGCTACGCCAGTGCTTCATCCAAATCAAGGAAGTGACCGGCGGCACGGCGGGAATTGCTTTCATAGCCCGGCCTGGAATCCTGCCGGATCCGACATCGGCGTTTCAGTTTCTATGCCTGGTCGCTGTCATCCTTGTATTGCTGGGCCTGTTCTACGCAGCTCTGGACGCGTCCGACACCGGCAAAAAGATCAAGGCGGTTGGCGAGGACGAAGCCCTGTCTTCTTCGCTGGGTATAGATGCCTGGGCGCTTCGTGCACTCGGCTTCATTCTCGGCTCGTTTGGAGCTGGCATCGCTGGTGGGCTTTTCACGTCCTACAACGGCATCATGTCTCCCTCCGACATCAACGCCATGCTGATGTTCAAGATCGTCGCGGCGTGTGTGATTGGTGGCACTACCCGATTTTCGGGGCCGCTCCTCGGTTTGCTCTTTCTAACCCTGATTGAAGAGATATTCCGGTTTGTGCCTGAGTTCGTGCCGATGATCTGGGGCGCGCTCGTCATCACCGCCATCATTCTTAGCCAGCGCACCGGCGGAGGCCTCCAGCTTCGTAAGGTGATAAATGCTTGAGGTAAGGGAAATCAGCCGTGCCTTCGGACGCCTCAAGGCAGTTGACGGAGTCACGCTTTCCGTAATGAAGAACCAAATTCGCGGTCTTATCGGCCCCAACGGATCGGGCAAGTCGACGACGATGAACCTGATCAGCGGCAGTCTTAAGCCTTCCGCTGGAAAAATCGAGATCGAGGGGGAGCGGATCGAAGGCAAGCAGCCGCACCGAATCGCGCGGCTCGGCCTCATCCGAACTTTCCAACTGACCAGGGTATTCACGTCAGGTACCCTCCTAGACGCGGTCGCTCTCGGAGTCCGTGCCGCCAGCGGATCGCCGTGGAGTCCGGCCCGTTGGGTCCCAGCGGGCGACCAGGCCCAAGTCAATCATGCAGCGTTAGTTGCTCTGGAACGAATGGGGTTGGCACATCGCGCTAACGAACTCGCGGGCAATCTTCCCGGCGGTCTGCGACGGATCCTCAGCATCGCGACAGCC
>NZ_RZRY01001034.1:0-1723 GCF_003998035.1 Mesorhizobium sp. M2A.F.Ca.ET.039.01.1.1
CCGCAAGACTGAAGGTGTCGATGGGACTTCCCGCCGGCTGGCGTTCCATCGCCCCCCTCTCTGTCCTGCCGGACATCTCCCCCTCAAGGGGGGAGATTGCCTTGCCACCGCGGCTTTCGCCAATCGCAGACGTGAAGACGTGCGGGTTCGCCGCAGAGAGGGAGCCGTCGGCAAAGCTGCCAATCTCCCCCCCTGAGGGGGAGATGTCCGGCAGGACAGAGAGGGGGGCGCCGGAGTGCCAACTTGCCAGTGAATTAAGCTGTCTCTCCGTGAGATCCCGCGTATGCGCCTGGCGGCCTTTTTCAGCGACCATTCGGAGCGCGGCCACAGTGACGTAGCGTGAGGCTTCTTCCTCGACCATTGCAAGTGGCTTGGCGCTTTGATCATCACCGGCAACAGATACAGCCCACAGGACGCCAGCGCCGGCCCGCACCGCCTTGAGCCTCACATCGGCCGCCACGGCATCCATCGTCAACTGCCCGCCGCCATCGACAAGCACCGATACCTTCGGCCCCAGCCTTGCCGTCAGCCCAGCTTCTTCGATCGCCGCCCTGAGTCGCTCGGCCAGCGGACGCGGGTCAGCAACCTCCTGCGGATCGATCCCCGCCAGCGGCCCCGTCTCGACGGGCACGCCGGTCCGCACTTCAATACCAAGCGCATCCACCTCAGCCGCCAGCATCCGGGCGCTTTCCGCGCTCAGTCCGCGGATCTGCAGGCTGCCGCGCGCGGTCACTTCCATGATACCATTGCCGTGGCGCAGGGCGGATTCGCCTAATCGGATCAGCAAGTTTGGCGCAAGTCCTCCAGTGACTGGATTGAGCCGCACCATAAGCCCATCACCAGTCTGCATCGGCGCGCTGAGGGCCGGGCAAGCGCCGCGGCGTGAAAAGGCGTTCATGCCGCCACCCCGTTTGTTTCGGCTTCGGCGATCAAGGCAGCGAGATCGTCGTCGATGGAATTCCTGAGCGGATGCCAGAGGCCTCGCCGCCGGGCAGCGAGGAAGCGCTCGGCGATGACCTTTGCGGCGGCAGGGTTCTCGCGCAGCAGGAAGGCGCGAACGTCCGGGTCGCCGACATAGGCGTCATGCACGGCCTCGATCAGCGCGCCGGAAATGGCATGGGTGGTCTCGGCGAAGCCAACCAGGCGGTCGACCGTTTCGGCGAATTCCGAGGCGCCGCGCGGGCCGTGGCGCATCTGGCCGGCGATGAAGCGCGGGTTGACGGCGCGGGCGCGGACCACGCGCGAAACCGCTTCGCCGACCGAGCGCGGCTTCGGCTTCTGCGGGTCGGTGGTGTCGAGCACAATAACGTCGGCGTTGCGGCCAAGCGCTGCAAGCGCCGCCGAAAAGCCGCCGATGAAGGCGACATCGGCCGAGCCTTCGAGGATATCGCGGCCCGGATCGTCGCCGGTGTGGACGAGCAGGTCGGCCTCGGCGATCCGTCCCTCGAAGGCACCGGGCGCGGCAATCGCTTCTCCGTCGGCGCCGCCATAGGCGTGCGAGGTGGCGTCGAGATAGGCGCGGCCGATCTCCTCGCGCACGCCCCATTCGCCGCGCGACAGCAAATCCTCGACACCGGCGCCATAGGTGCCGGGCGAGGTGCCGAAAATGCGCGGGCTGATCTTGCCATGAGCGCGCGTCGCCGCGGCAAGGGGGTTTTCCGTATCGTCCTCGTCGCGGCCGGCGACGGCGCTGGCGGCGGCGTCGATCAGCGCGATCTGGGTC
>NZ_RZRY01001035.1:0-1717 GCF_003998035.1 Mesorhizobium sp. M2A.F.Ca.ET.039.01.1.1
GAGGTGGATCGGCCCCCGGCCCTTCGCAGACTCAGGGCGTTCGAAGCTCGAAAAGCCAAGCAATTGGCTTTTCGTTCGCTGCGCGACCGCTTCTCACCCCACAAGGGGAGGAGGAAAGAGCCGATGTTTCGCAAGCGTGATGTGCATGACATCCACAAAACGCTTGACGCGAAAGCGCGCCGGATCAATCTTCACTCTAAAGAAAAAAATACGACTGAGTGGAAACACGACGGTTGGGCCATAGTGGCCGGGGAGCAAGCTTCGCGAGAGCCGAAGCGTCGCCGGCGGGGAACAGAAAAAAGGGGAAGACACAAGATATGAGCACGATAAGCACGGCCCTGGAGCAGCCTGCCGAAAGCAAGCTGCTCAGGCATATCGACTGGCGTGGCGCCTTCTGGGTGGCGAGCGGCGTTCCGGCGCTGGTCCTGTTCTCGATCGGCGGCATTGCCGGCACGACTGGAACCCTGGCCTTCCTGATCTGGACGGTGTCCATGATCATGGGTTTCCTGCAATCCTTCACCTATGCGGAGATTGCCGGCCTGTTCCCGAACAAGTCGGGCGGCGCCTCGATCTACGGCGCTACCGCCTGGCTGCGCTATTCGAAATTCATCGCGCCGCTGTCGGTGTGGTGCAACTGGTTCGCCTGGTCGCCGGTGCTGTCGCTCGGCTGCTCCATCGCCGCCGCCTATATCCTCAACGCCCTGGCGCCGATCCCGGTCTTCTCCGAGACCTCGCCGGAGGTCGTCGCCTATATCGCCGCGCATGCGGGGACGGCCCCTGCCGACGCCATCGCGGCGGTGACGGCCGCCGCGACGCCGGCGATCCGCACCTGGACGCTGTGGGGCCATACGCTGGGACCCGTCTCCTTCACGCTCAACGCCACCTTCTTCATAGGCGCGGTGCTGATGCTGGTCATCTTCGCCATCCAGCATCGCGGCATCCTCGGCACGGCCAATGTGCAGAAATATATCGGCCTGCTGGTCATCATCCCGATGCTGATCGTCGGCGTGGTGCCGATCATCACCGGCCAGATCGACTACGCCAACTTCTCGCCGCTGGTGCCGCTGGCGGCGGCCTATGCGCCCGACCCCGGGTCGTGGAACATCGCCGGCTGGACACTCGTGCTGGGCGGCATGTTCATCGCCGCATGGTCGACCTACGGCTTCGAGACCGCGGTCTGCTACACGTCGGAGTTCAAGAACCCCGGCACCGACACGTTCAAGGCGATCTTCTATTCCGGCCTGCTCTGCATGCTGTTGTTCATCCTGGTGCCCTTCACCTTCCAGGGCGTTCTGGGCCTGAACGGCATGCTGGCGACGCCGATCGTCGACGGCTCGGGCGTCGCCGACGCGCTGGCCGGCATGGTCGGCGGCGGCAAGCTGATCCACAGCCTGCTGGTCATGCTGATGATCCTGGCGCTGGTGCTCTGCATCATGACGGCGATGGCTGGCTCCTCGCGCACGCTCTACCAGGGCTCGGTCGACGGTTGGCTGCCGCGCTATCTCAGCCATGTCAACGAGCACGGCGCGCCGACGCGGGCGATGTGGACCGACCTGATCTTCAACCTGATCGTGCTGGCCATCGCCTCGGCCGATGCGACGAGCTTCTTCTTCATCCTCGCCGTGTCGAACTGCGGCTATATCATCTTCAACTTCCTCAACCTCAATGCCGGCTGGATCCACCGCATCGACAACGGCCACATCACGCGGCCGTGGCG
>NZ_RZRY01001036.1:0-1717 GCF_003998035.1 Mesorhizobium sp. M2A.F.Ca.ET.039.01.1.1
GCATTTCCCAGAAGATCTGAGGAAACAGAAGCAGCCCGAACATGCCGGCGGCAGCGGCGCGGTTCGAGTAGCCGAGGCGGCGTATGGCGGTGAAATAGGCGGTCAGCCCCGCCGCCAGCAAGCCATATTTGACGATCTTGAGGGCAAGGACGCTGGTTCCGACCACAGAGGCCGCAAGCATCGCCAGCCAGGTGTATAGAGGCGGCTGCGAGCTGCCGTAGCCGGCGGCCAAAAACCGCATCTCCATCAGCTGCTCGGAATCGTCGACGCCGACGCCGGTGCCCGCGACATGGGACAACAGCGTCATCGCCACGATCTGCGTCAGGCAGTAGACGAGGACCGACGCGATCGCGGCGCTGAATGGACCGACCTGTCCATCGCAGAGCCAATCGGTCCATTTCTCTAGCTGCCGCAAGGGGGGTCTTCTCATGCTGATGCGCCGGTAGCGGGGCATCGACCATGCCACAGCAACCGGCGCGATCCAACAATTCGTGGGGCTTCAGGTCCGCATCTTCTCGCCGCTCGGGTCGAAGGGCGGCTCGAGATTGATGCGGGCCGGGCGGCGGTGGCCGAGAATCTCGATCTCGAACAGGCCAGCGCTTTCGTCCTCGGCGAGAGCGGCAGGGACGTAGCCCTGCGCCATCGACTTCTGGACGGAATGTGCATAGCCGCCCGACGTCACCCAGCCGACGACGCGCCATTCGCCATCAACGATGCCGCGCACGGCGGAGGCGCCTTCGGCAGCCTTGGAGCCGCGGACTTCCTTGCCCGTTTCGTCGAAGCGCGGCGCGCCGTAGCCATGCGGCTTCTCGACCGTGCCATAGCCCTTGCTGACCTTGGCCCAGATCGGCTCGTCGCCCATCACGTCGGCGTCGACGGCATCGACGATGAAGGAGACGCGCCGCAGTTTTGGTCCTTCGGCATGCTCCTTGGCCGACGCCTCGCGGCCGATGAAGTCGTTCTTCTCCAGCTTGATGAAGCGATCCATCGAGCCTTCGAAGGGACCGTAGATCGGGCGAAGCTCGCGGAACCAGGTCGGGAAGTTCTTTTCCAGACGCATCGACAGCAGCGCGCGCATTCCGAAATCGACGAGGCCGAATTCCTCGCCCGCCTCCTTGATCGCCTTGTAGACAAGGCGCTGATAGGCCGGAGCCATCCAGATTTCGTAGCCTAGGTCGCCGGTATAGGTGATGCGGTTGACCATGCAGGGCGCGCCGCCGACCGCCATCTCGCGGAAGTCCATGAAGCGGAATGCCTTGGTCGAGACGTCGACATCGACCAGCTTCTGCAGCAGGTCGCGGGATTTCGGGCCGGCGATGGAGAGACCCACCAGCGTCTGGTCGAAGCGGTGGATGCGCACCGACCCATCCTTCGGCAGGTGCTTCTCGAACCAGCGCATATGGTATTTCTGCGCGGCCGACGAGCCCCAGATCATGAAACGATCCTCGCCTGATTTGGCGATGGTGAAGTCGCCGATCAGCTTGCCGAACTCGTTAACCATCGGGGTCAGCACGATGCGGCCGACCTTCGGCATGCGGTTCGTCATCAGGCGATTGAGGAAATCCTCCGCGCCCGGGCCGGACACTTCGTATTTGGCGAAGTTGGCGATCTCGGTGACGCCGACCTTCTCGCGCGTGGCGCGCACTTCCTCGCCGATCGGGCCGAAATCGTTGGAGCGGTGGAAGGACACGATGTCCTTCGGCTCGGTGCCCTTGGG
>NZ_RZRY01001037.1:0-1715 GCF_003998035.1 Mesorhizobium sp. M2A.F.Ca.ET.039.01.1.1
CCTCTCACCCCACAAGGGGAGAAGGAGAAGGGCGCTATCGCCTCAGCAACTTCTCCAACTCCTGCGCATCCGTCACCACCGGCAGGCACATCTGCCCGCTGCAGAACCAGCCGCCTGGCTTCTCCGTCGGCGGCAGCACGCCGCCCGGCAGGAGCGGGCGATTCGCTTCCGTACCGATCGGCACGACGATGTCGACCCGGCGCGGGTCGGGATTCCGATTCGGAACCGGAACAAGGGTTGAAGACCCTGGCTCATCTATGATGACAAGCTTCAGCGGCTCGAGCGCCAGGGCACAGGCATTGACGATGCCGGCCTGGCCGTAAGCCTGTTGGGATGCGCGGCCCATGGCGTGCTCGGCGGTCGCCCAGGCCCTTCCCCAGAGTTCGAAGTCGCCGGTGAGCGAAGACAACCGAACCAGCGCTTCGATGATCTGGCTGGTGGCCGAGGGAATTGCTTCGTCGACATCGCCGCGGATGCGGATCGGGACGTCGCCGCTGTCCGAAGCCGTCAGCCAGTAGCCGGTCTTTTCCGCATCCAGGTGCCAGCGATCGAGTTCGCCGATGAACAGCCTGGCGCGGTCCGAATAGGTTGGATCGCTGGTCGCCTCGAAGAGTGCAATCGCGGCGTTGGTCATGGCTGCGTAATCGCTAGACAGTGCCGGGAAAAGCTTCTTCGCGCCGAGCATGGAATGCGGCAGCCGGTCGTCCTGGCTGGCCTCGACAATATGGGTGAAGGCTTTTGCCGCGGCATCGATCCAGTCGCGCCTGCCAAGGGAGCGGCCGGCTTCGGCGAGTGCTGCGATCATCAGACCGTTCCAGTCGGTGAGCACCTTGCCGTCGCGGCCCGGCCTGACCCGCTGTTCGCGGAAAGCCAGCAGCTTCGCTTTCAAAGGCGCAAGATTGGCGGAGTCGGCAATGCCTTTGCTTTGCTGCATTTCGCTTTGGCGGACGATCGGCTTGCCTTCCCAGCCATGCGGTGCGGCCAGCTCGAAATACTGAAAGAAAGTCGGGGCGTCGTCGCCCAGCGCGGCCTCGATCTCGTCGCGGCTCCACGTGTAAAAGAGCCCCTCCTCGCCGTCGCTGTCGGCGTCGAGGCTGGCGGCGAAGGCGCCGCCTTCGACACGCATCTCGCGCAGCAGCCAGGCGACGGTCTCTTCGATTCGCAGCCGGAACAAGTCTTTTCCGGTGGCGGCATAGGCCCAGTTGCACAGGCGGATGAGCTGGGCATTGTCATAGAGCATTTTTTCGAAATGCGGCACCAGCCATTCGGCGTCGGTGGAATAGCGGCTGAGACCGCCGCCGACATGATCGTAGATGCCGCCGGCAAGCATCTTTTCGAGACTGGTGAGCACGGCATCGCGGTGGTCCACCTGGCCGTCGCGCAGCCAGGACAGCCAAAGCGTATGCATAAAGGGCGCATTCGGGAATTTGGGCGCGCCCTTCAAGCCGCCGAGATCGTGGTCGATCATGCCGTCGATGCGGCCGGCGAGATCGGCGAGCGTATCGCGGTCGAGCACCGCCTTGCCGTTTGTCCCGGCAAGCCGGGATTCGACATGGGCGGTCAGCCCGTCGGCGCCTTCGGCGAGGCTCTGCTGCTTTTCCCGCCAAGCCTTGTCGACCGCTTCCAGCACCTGGATGAAGCCCGGCCGCCCGTAACGCGCCTCGCGCGGAAAATAGGTTCCGCCCCAGAACGGCTTGCCGTCGGGCGTCAGGAAC
>NZ_RZRY01001038.1:0-1713 GCF_003998035.1 Mesorhizobium sp. M2A.F.Ca.ET.039.01.1.1
CAAAACAGCCAAGGGTCTGAATGCGCTTCCTCTCTGTCCTTCTCCTCATCGCCGGCGCCGCCGTCGGCATCTTCTATCCTTGGGCGATGAGCAACTTTTCCGGCCATGCGATCGGCACCTACCGCGTCTATGAGGGCGGCCGCTTCCGGCCGGTCACCGTGCAACTCGCCGCGAGCGACGCGCCGGTGCGGGTGCTGGTCGACCTGACCGCGCGAGCCGAGCGCGTCGCGGGCCAGCAGCGCACGGTGCTGACGCTGACGGCGGCGAGCGGCGGCCGCACCGCCCTGGCGTCGGCGCTCTCCTTCAGCCATACCGACAATCCGCGCCAGGCCAGCCCGCAACTGCCCGACAAGATCTTTCGCGACGAGGCCGGCGTCATCGACAGGATCACGCCCGGCCCTTACGTCTTCACCGTCGGTACCGGCGATGCCGATGGCATCGACATGCGCGCGGTCGATCTTGTCCTGCGCGCCGGCACCGGCTCGATCGACGAACGCGCTGAGCCGGCCGGCTACACGCTGATGGGCGTCGGCCTTGCCGGACTGGTGCTGTCGCTCGTCTTCGGCCGCCGCGGCGGAGGCCATCCGCAGAATCCCAATTCGCAGCCGCCACCGCCGCGCTGGGGCCGCAACGGTTCGCCACGAGCATGATGCCGAAAAGTGTGAAGCGGTTTTCGGACGACATCATGCTCTCTGAAGGGAGGCCGGCATGAATTATCGCCACGCCTACCACGCCGGCAATTTCGCCGATGTCGTCAAGCATGCCGTGCTCGCGCGCCTCGTCGAATATCTCAAGCAGAAGGACAAGGCTTTTCGCGTCATCGACACCCATGCCGGCATTGGCCGCTATGATCTTGCCTCGGTCGAAGCCGGCAAGACCGGCGAGTGGCAGGGCGGCATCGGCCGGCTCACCGAGGCGACGCTCGAGCCGCAGGCGGCGGCGCTGCTTCAGCCCTATCTGGAAGCGGTGCGCGCGCAAAATCCCGACGGCGGCCTCAAGCATTATCCCGGCTCGCCGCTGATCGTTCGCCATCTCCTGCGCAGCCAGGACCGGCTGACGGCGATCGAGCTGCACCCCAAGGATGCCGTGCGGCTGAAATTGGTTTTCGCCGGCGATTTCCAGGCAAGGGTGATCGAGCTCGACGGCTGGCTGGCGCTGGGCGCGCAACTGCCGCCGAAGGAAAAGCGCGGCTTGGTGCTCATCGATCCGCCCTTCGAGGAGGAAGGCGAGTTCTCCCGTCTGGTCGATGGTCTGCGCAAGGCGCACCGGCGCTGGCCGGGTGGCATCTACGCGCTCTGGTATCCGATCAAGGATCGCAGGGCGGTGACGGCCTTCCGCGGTGCTCTGAAGGAAACCGGCATTCCGAAGCTGCTCGACATCGCCTTCGAGATACGGCCCGCCTCGGATGAGGCCAGCCTCGACGGCAGCGGGCTGGTGGTGGTCAATCCGCCCTACACGCTGGAAGGCGAATTGAAGGTCCTGTTGCCCGCCCTCCATAAGGTGCTCGCCGTCCGGCAGCCGTCGCGCTGGAGTTCTGATTGGCTGGCGGGCGAGTAGGGCGCCTGCGTTCGCTCAAGCCAACGCCGAGGGCGTCACGCCGGTCAGCCGCCGGCTTTCGCGGATCAGATGCGCCTGGTCGGCATAGCCCGCCTCGATCGCGAGCAGCGCGGTCGAGGCTTCGCCCTGCT
Organism: Mesorhizobium sp. M2A.F.Ca.ET.039.01.1.1; assembly: GCF_003998035.1. NCBI lineage: Bacteria > Pseudomonadati > Pseudomonadota > Alphaproteobacteria > Hyphomicrobiales > Phyllobacteriaceae > Mesorhizobium > Mesorhizobium sp. M2A.F.Ca.ET.039.01.1.1. The sequence continues at coordinate 1,689 of NZ_RZRY01001038.1, forward strand.
GCCGCTGCATGCGCCGGAACCGGTG
>NZ_RZRY01001039.1:0-1713 GCF_003998035.1 Mesorhizobium sp. M2A.F.Ca.ET.039.01.1.1
AGAGGGCGCTGGACCTGGTGCAACTGAAGGGCCTCGGCGAGCGCCGTGTCGACCAGCTCTCCGGCGGCCAGCGCCAGCGCGTGGCCTTGGCCCGCGCCATCGTTTTCGAGCCGCGCATCGTCTTGATGGACGAGCCGCTGTCGGCGCTCGACAAGAGCCTGCGCGAGCACATGCAGATCGAATTGCGCAACCTGCATCGCAGGCTCGGCATGACGACGGTCTACGTCACGCACGACCAGCGCGAGGCGATCACCATGTCGGACCGCATCGCCGTCATGAATGCCGGGCGCATCGAACAGATCGACCAGCCGGAAGTTCTCTACGCCAGGCCGCGGACGAAGTTCGTCGCCGGCTTCATCGGCGAGTCCAGCTTCATTCCCGTCGAGAGCCGAAATGGCAGCGTCTGGTACGAGGACAGGAAGTTACGGATGAACGATGCGGCGCCGTCCACTGGTCGGCATCTGATGGTGGTGCGGCCGGAAAAGCTGCGCCTGGTTGCCGACGTCGGCGAGACCGGCGTCAACCTGCTGCCAGCAACCGTCGGCGACGTCATCTACCAGGGCGACAGCTTCGTCTGCTACGCCACGCTCAAGGACGGCCGGCAGGTGACCCTGCGCGACTATTGCCGCTCCGATGTGCTGGCGAAACTGCCGGCGCCGGGCGAGCCGATCACGCTCGGTATCGATGCCCAGGACGTCGTGCTGGTGGCCGACCAATGAGCCTCGCATCCGCCAGTCTCGGTCATGCCTCCCGACGCGATGGGGCGCTCAATGCCGATGCGCTCAACGCCGACGCGCGATGGGAAGCGCATGGCATGCTCGCGCTGCTGTCGCCCGGGCTCTTCCTGGTCTTCGCCGTCATCATCGTGCCGATCGGCTGGCTGTTCTGGCTTTCGCTGTTCGATGAGAGCGGTCAGCTCAGCGCCGCCAATTACGCGCGCTTCTTCGAGCAGGCATCCTACATCAAGACCTTCGTCACCACCTTCAAGGTGGCCTTCACCGTCACCGGCGCCTGCGTGCTGCTCGGCTATCCCTTGGCCTACATGCTCTCGCAGCTGCCGCGTCGCGCCGCCTCCATCTGCCTGATCTTCGTCATCCTGCCGTTCTGGACCTCGGTGCTGGTGCGCACCTATGCCTGGCTGGTCATCCTGCAGCGCAAGGGACTGGTCAACACGTGGCTGATCGATCTCGGAATCATCTCCCAGCCGCTGCCGCTCGCCAACAATTTCGCCGGCGTCATCATCGGCATGACCCACATCATGCTGCCCTTCCTGGTGCTGCCGCTCTATGCCTCGATGAAGACGATCGACGTCGACTGCCTGCGCGCCGGCATGAATCTCGGCGCGAGCCCCGCCGCCACCTTCCGGCAGATCTTCTTTCCGCTGTCGCTGCCGGGCCTGGCTTCGGGCCTGGTCATCGTCTTCGTGCTCTGCCTCGGCTTCTTCGTCACGCCGGCGTTGATGGGCGGCGGCAAGGTGATCATGTGGGCGATGCGCATGGAGCAGACCCCCAGCCTCTATTCCAACTGGGGCGCGGGCGCAGCACTTGGCGTCGTGCTGCTCGCCGTCACGCTGGCGCTGCTCGGCCTTTTCCACTGGCTGCTCGGCACCCGCGCGACCGGGGTCTGGAGCAGGCGATGAGCATGGAAACCGCCCTGCCGATCTCGCATCGGCAACGCCTCTGGCTCTACGCGCTCGGCGGCCTCGTCATGCCG
>NZ_RZRY01000103.1:0-13689 GCF_003998035.1 Mesorhizobium sp. M2A.F.Ca.ET.039.01.1.1
GTTGTAGAGGCTGCTGATGTCGTCGAGGTTGTAGACCAGCATCATCACCCGGGAGCCCTCGCCGCCGAAATCCCAGCCGAGCGACGGCCCTTGCCAGAATACCTTATGGTCGCCGGCGTTCTTGGTGTAGAGCGTCCCCTCGCCATAGGTCAGGCCGCCGATGAGGGCCCCGGACCCCTCCTCGCCCAGCAGGTAGCCGTTCGGCAGGCCGTAGGACGCGAATATCTTCTCGACGACTGTGGCCAGGCCACCGGATGTCTCGCCGAAGAATTTATGACCGGAATCGATGATTTCCTGAGCTGTGTACTGTTGAGCCCGCGATGCCGCGGTCGAAAGGATCAAAGCCCCTAGGAGTGTGATGGTCACGGTAAGGACACGGACGAATGTCCGGTCGTAGTATCGGGAAAACATGCTTCCAATCTCCGTCAGGGAGCACTTTCGCCGACGCCTCGCACCCTTGCGGCTCTTGGCGGCCGTTCAGGGTGGCTATCACGGGCAAACTATGCCGTAATCCTTTTTCAACCATTAAGCTCCCACACGAAGATGGCGGTTCGAAGGCTGGGCTTTAGCCCCGACCACCGGTTTTCCCCCCGTGAACGCACCATTTTCAGGCTCGGCAATTTGGATTTGTTGCTGCGCGCTCAGGCGCTGTGTATTCAGAAAGCCTTGGGGAGGCACGTGATTCGTGTGGGCGGGCGCGAAAACGGTCGCTCAGCCGTGAACAAGTGACTTAAGCAGGGATTTCACCGATGGCCGAGCTCTTCACTCTTTCCGCGCCCGATCTCGCAGCGCTGCTTTGCAGCCGCGTCTGCCACGACATCATTTCGCCGGTCGGCGCAATCAACAACGGCCTGGAACTGCTCGACGAAGGCGGCGCCGACGAAGACGCCATGAAGCTCATTCGCCAGAGCGCCAAAAACGCCTCGGCGCGGCTGCAGTTTGCCCGCATAGCCTTCGGCGCCGCGGGTTCCGCCGGGATGATGATCGACACCGGTGATGCCGAAGCCGTGGCCATCGCCTTCTTGAAGAACGAAAAACCGGAACTTGTATGGAACGGCTCGCGCGCGCTGCTGCCCAAGAACAAGGTCAAGCTGCTGCTCAACCTCATTCTTGTCGCCCATGCGGCGATCCCGCGCGGCGGCAAGCTGGTGATCACGCTGGAAAACCTCGAAACCGAACCGCGCTTTTCGCTGTCGGCCAGTGGACCGATGCTGCGCGTGCCGCCGAAATTCCTCGAACTGCATTCCGGGCATAAGCCGGAGGAGCCGATCGACGCCCATTCGGTCCAGCCTTACTACACGCTGCTCCTGGCGCGCGAGGCCAACATGACGATCTCGATCCACGCGACTCCCGAAGAGATCGTGCTGACGGCCGCCTAAGAAAATAGAAGTATCTCTTATTGCTAATATTTGCGGCGGCTGTGCAGATCGAGCAATGCCGGCCGTGATCCATGTAACAGCGTCGTGACCAAAAACCGCGCGATGCCCTGTTTGGAAAAACTTTACCTAACGGCTTTTCAGCTTCTTTACCAGATTGGCCTATGATCATCGCCGGTTACCCGGAGGCTGCCGGTTCGGCAGATGGCAAAGAGGATCCGGACATGAAGCGTTGCCTTTTCGTCGATGATTCGAGCGTCATCAGGAAGGTCGCTAAACGTATTCTTGGCGGCTCGGACATCATTGTCGTCGAGGCGTCGACCGGGGTCGAGGCTACCGAAATCTGCGCCGACGGCATGCCGGACGTCATCGTCATCGACGGCGGGCTGGCCGACGTCCAGGCGGTGGACCTTATTCGCCGCATCCGCGCTATGGAAGCTCCCATCAAGCCCCAGATCCTGGTCTCGCTGGTCGAGGTCGATGTGGCCGCGATCATGCGCGCCAAGCGCGCCGGCGCACAGGGCTATCTGCTGAAGCCCTTCAACCGCGCGCAGTTGCTCGAAAGCTTCCGTTTCCTCAAGATCGCCGCCTAATTCGCAGGGAGCGGTCCAACAAAAAACCCGGCCTGAGCCGGGTTTTTGCTTGAAACCGTTTGGATCGCTTACGCGCTGACGCGGATATCTTCCGGTTCGCGCAGCACATAGCCGCGGCCCCACACCGTCTCGATGTAGTTCTGGCCACCGGATGCCGCGTCGAGCTTCTTGCGCAGCTTGCAGATGAAGACGTCGATGATCTTCAGCTCCGGCTCGTCCATGCCGCCATAGAGATGGTTGAGGAACATTTCCTTGGTGAGCGTGGTGCCCTTGCGCAGCGAGAGCAGCTCCAGCATCTGATATTCCTTGCCGGTCAGGTGCACGCGCTGACCGCCGACCTCGACGGTCTTGGCGTCGAGATTGACCACCAGGTCGCCCGTGGTGATGACCGACTGGGCGTGGCCCTTGGAGCGGCGCACGATGGCGTGGATGCGCGCCACCAGTTCGTCCTTGTGGAACGGCTTGGTCATATAATCGTCGGCGCCGAAGCCGAGGCCGCGCACTTTGTCCTCGATACCGGCCATGCCGGACAGGATCAGGATCGGCGTCTTGACCTTGGAGAGGCGCAGCGTGCGCAGGACTTCATAACCCGACATGTCGGGGAGATTGAGATCCAGAAGGATGATGTCGTAATCGTAGAGCTTGCCGAGGTCGACACCTTCTTCGCCGAGATCGGTCGTATAGACGTTGAAGCTCTCCGATTTCAGCATCAATTCGATGCTCTGTGCGGTTGCACTGTCATCTTCAATCAGCAGAACACGCATTTCATTCCCCTTTTCTGCTGCCGGGCCGTGTCACGACCCGTCCGGGACCCGGAGCAGTGATTGCCTGAACAGAAGGTGCCACCGACTGGTTAACAAATCCTAATTTCGTGTCATACACGATACCAGATTTTTTAACCCCTTTCTACACCCACTTGAATCTAATAACGAATCACATACGCAAACCGCTAATGCACCACATCAAAAAGTCAGCCTAAGTGACTCCAGAGACTCGCTGGCCTGGGCTTCCGCCGAGAGCCGGAAATTTTTACCCGGCCTTAAGTCCTCGCCCGTATGATTAACAATGCCCGTAAACGAATGGTTACCGCCGGCGAAAATCTTTAGGGCTTTGTTTCCTATAGCCCAGGGAAAGCCGGGGGAAACGGGCGGCGCTTGGGTCGTTCCGGGCGGACTGGACGGTATTGCAGGTGTGCGTTTGCGGAGTATCGAATCATGAAGTCACGTGAAAACCTCGTTCGGCTGAAGCAATTTCAGGTGAATGAGAAGCGGCGGCAGCTCTTGCAGCTGGACATGATGATCGCCGAGTTCGAACGCATGGCCGTTGAGCTGGAAGCGCAGATCATCGCCGAAGAGAAAAAAGCCGGCATCACCGACATCAACCATTTCGCCTATCCGACCTTCGCCAAAGCGGCCCGCCTTCGCCGCGACAACCTTAGAAATTCGCAAAGCGACCTCGCCCAGCAGCGAAGCACTGCCGAATCATTACTCGGCGAAGCTGAAGCGGAGCTTTCCAAGGCGGAGATGCTGGAATCGCGCGACACCAAGATCCGCGACGCCGAAATAGGCGGCCGCAGCGCCATGATCGGCTGATTGCCGGCATATTGCAGTCATTGCGGCAGACATATCGAGCCGGAGGCATTCCGCCGGCAGCTTCAGCACCGCCAGCCGGTCGAATCAGCCTCTCGCCTGCTTCAGGACACGGCCATCTCGTCATGATCAGCCGATGCCCGGGCTCGGGCTTCCTTGATTTCCGGCGCATGCTCTTCGGCCCATGAGCGTATCTGGCTGAGCAGCCCCGCCAGGTTCTGGCCAAGCTCCGTGAGTTCATACTCCACGCGCGGCGGAATGACGGGAAACATCTCGCGCCGCACAAGACCGTCGCGCTCCAGCACACGCAGCGTCTGGGTCAGCATCTTGGGCGTGATGCCTTCCATCTTGCGCGCCAGCTCGCCATTGCGCAACCGGCCGCGCCGCAGCGCGCAGACGGTAAGATAAACCCATTTGCTGGCCAGCATCTCGAGCACGGTGTGCGACGGGCAGGTGCGCCGGAACGCGTCGTAACCGAGCGGTGAAACATCTTCACTATCCATAGGGTGCCTATATATCAAAAAGGTGCATACTCGACAATCAGCTATTACTATCCAAAAGATAGCGGCACATCCACTTGAACAGGAGGCGTTCATGCGTGCCGTTGTCCAGACTTCCGTCGGCGGACCCGAGGTCCTTTTCGTCGCCGAGCAGCCTGACCCCGCGCCCAAGCCCGGCGAGGTGCTCGTGCGCGTCAAGGCGGCGGGCATCAACCCAGTCGACGGCGCCGTGCGCGGCGGTTCCCACCCACTGCTCGGCGAGCCGCCCTTCATTCTCGGCTGGGATATTTCAGGAATCGTCGCCGCGCTCGGCGCCGGCGTGACCGCCTTCAAGGTCGGCGACGCGGTATTCGGCATGCCGCGCTTTCCCAAGCAGGCTGGAGCCTATGCCGAGCTTGCCGCGGCGCCGGTGGACGAGATAGCCGCGAAGCCCGCGGCCATCGACCACGCGCATGCCGCGGCCTTGCCGCTCGCCGGCCTGACGGCCTGGCAGGGCCTCGTCCGCCACGGCCGCCTGCAGGCGGGCCAACGCGCGCTGATCCATGCCGGTGCCGGCGGCGTCGGCCACCTGGCGGTGCAGATCGCCAAGGCGCTTGGCGCCTACGTCATTGCCACGGCCAGTCCAGGCAAAACGGATTTCGTCCGCGCGCTCGGCGCCGACGAGGTGATCGACTACGCCAAGGACGATTTCACGGGGAAAGTCGGCAATGTCGATCTGGTTCTGGATCCGATCGGCGGCGACCATGCCGACCAGTCGCTGGCAGTCCTGCGTGACGGCGGCGTTCTGGTTTCGCTGCTCAACGTTCACGATGCCACCAGGGCGAAGGCCAGCGCGCGCGGTATCCACGTCGAGCGCATGTCCGTGGTGCCCGACCGCGATGGTCTGGTCGAGCTTGCCAAGCTGGTGGATGCAGGCAAGCTCTCGCCACATGTGGCGAAGACCTTCCCGCTCGACCAGGCGGGAGCAGCCCATGCATTTTTGACCACCCGACCAATTGGCAAGGTCGTGCTGACGGTCTGAGGTTTTACAAAAGCGAAAAGGGCGCGGAACGTCGCGCCCTTTTCGTTAATGTCTGTCCAGCCTAGTGCCGGTATTGCTGGATCCGCGTGGTGCGCAGCCCGGCAAGGCCGTATTCGTCGATCGATGCCTGCCAGGATAGAAATTCTTCGGTGGTGAGCTTGTAGCGCTGGCAGGCTTCCTCAAGGCTGAGCAGGCCGCCGCGCACCGCTGCGACAACTTCCGCCTTGCGCCGGATAACCCAGCGCCGCGTGTTCGTCGGCGGCAGATCGGCGATGGTAAGAGGGCTGCCGTCGGGCCCAATAACATACTTGACTCTAGGTCTAACCAGATCGGTCATCGTACTCTCTACTAAAAACTCAAAGACCCAATCCCCGCCACAGTACCGCCACAGCTTTAAAAATTGCCTAAGCGAACCCTAATCACTAGGTAAGGATCGTGAACGCCCGGTTAGGATATCGTTTAGAATTTGAAACACCGGCCTCCAGGCCCTGAAATTGCCGGTAATTTCGTCCTGGGCCGCAAGCTGGCGCAGGCGGGGCGCTTGACCTATATTCCGGCCATTGGCATTGAGCGCCGCACAGTGAAAGCACCATGAACAGCCTCAACCTCCCTCGCCGCCCAGAAGAAACCCGCGTCGTCGTCGCGATGTCGGGCGGTGTCGATTCGTCCGTGGTCGCGGGCATCCTGAAGCGTGAAGGCTATGACGTCGTCGGCGTGACGCTGCAGCTCTACGATCACGGCGCCGCCACCCATCGCGCCGGTTCGTGCTGCGCCGGCCAGGACATAGACGACGCCCGCCGCGTTTCCGAAACGCTCGGCATTCCGCATTATGTGCTCGACTATGAGGAGCGTTTCCGCAAGGCGGTCATCGATCCCTTTGCCGAGAGCTACGTCGCCGGCGAGACGCCGATCCCTTGCGTATCGTGCAATCAGACGGTGAAGTTCGCCGACCTTCTGGCCACCGCGCAGGATCTCGGCGCCGACGCCTTGGCCACCGGCCACTACATCCGCTCGCGCGCCAACGGCGCGCATCGCGCCCTCTACCGGCCGGTCGACGCCGACCGCGACCAGAGCTATTTCCTGTTCGCCACCACGCAGGCGCAGATCGATTATCTGCGATTTCCCCTCGGCGGCCTGTCCAAGCCGCAGGTCCGCGCCATTGCCGAGGAGATGGGGCTGACCGTCGCCGCCAAGCAGGACAGCCAGGACATCTGCTTCGTCCCGCAGGGCAGATATTCCGACATCATCGCCAAGCTGAAGCCCGCGGCCGCCAACCCAGGCGACATCGTCCATATCGATGGCCGCGTGCTCGGCCGCCACGAAGGCATCCTGCGCTACACCATCGGCCAGCGCCGCGGCATCGGCATCGCCTCCGGCGAGCCGCTCTATGTCGTCCATCTCGACGCCGACCGGGCGCGCGTCATCGTCGGCCCACGCGAGGCGCTGGAGACGCACAAGATCTATCTGCGCGCCATGAACTGGCTTGGCGACGGGCCGCTGTCGGACGTTCCGGCCGGCGGCATCGAGCTCTTCGCAAAAGTCCGCTCGACCAGGCCGCCGCGCCCGGCCGTGCTGCATCACCGCAACGGCGTGACGTCGGTCGAGCTGGCCGACGGCGAGTCCGGCATCGCGCCCGGACAGGCCTGCGTGCTCTATTCCGACGACGGCAACGAGGCGCGGGTGTTCGGCGGCGGTTTCATCGAGCGTTCCGAGCGTGGCGCCGAGGCCGAGGCCATGCTGTCCAGGCTTGCGGCGAGGCCGGCGCAGATTCCCGCCGAGTGAGTTCTTAGTCTTATCGTCGCTGCTTCAGGACGGCTCAGACCGACGAGCCGGTGTGTATGACCGTGCCGGCGGTCAGGATGCGCAGCACCCGGATCGCTTCCTCGCCATCGGTGCGCGGCTCGGCGCGCGTCTCGATGCATTGCATGAAATGGGCAAGCTCGCGCGTCAGCGGCATGCCCTCGCCGACCGGCACGTAGGAGGGCTCGTTGGCCGTGAACGCCCATTGGCCGCTGTCCTGCCAGACCGCGTGGCGGTAGACAGCAAGCTTGCGCTCCCAGGGCTCGACGTCGTCGAACACGGCCATCGCCTTGGTGCCGACGACCGTCAGCCGCCGCTCCCGATAGGGATTGAGGCGCGAGGCGAAGAGATGGCTGCGCAGGCCGTTCGGGAAGCGCATATGCAGATGCGCGAAGTCGCTGAGATTGTCGAGCAGCGCCGCGCCCTCGCCCCTCACCTCGATCGGCTCGGTGCCGGTGATGGCCAGGATCATCGACAAGTCGTGCGGCGCAAGGTCCCAGAGCGCGTCGTTCTCGGTGTGAAACTTGCCGAGACCGAGCCGGTGCGAATGGATGTAGCGAACCTCGCCGAGCTCGCCATTGTCGATCAGCCCTTTCAGCGTCTCGAAGGCCGGATGGAAGCGCAGCACATGGCCGACCATGAAGACACGGCCATTGTCCTTGGCCGCCTTCACCGCGCGCTCGGCGTCCGCGACGGTCAGCGCGATCGGCTTCTCCACCAGCACGTCCTTGCCGCTTTCGACGGCCCGCACGGCGGTGTCGGCATGGAATTGCGGCGGCAGCGCCATGACGATGGCGTCGATATCGTTTCTCTCGAACAGCCTGTCCGGCTCGATCGCCAGGCAGTCCTGCTCGCTGGCGAAACCTTCGGCGCGGGCGCGGTTGACGTCGGAAACGGCATAGAGCGCGCCAAGCGCCTTGAGGGTGCGGATATGGTTGCTGCCCCAGTATCCGCAACCGAGGACGGCGATGCGCGGCTTCATTCGTTCAAACTCTAGAATTTCATGGCCGAGACATAGCGACGTGCCCCGCCGAACTCAACCCCGGGAGATGTCCTGAGTGTCTGTCCGGCAAAGCTTTTCTGGGATGAGATTGGGCCGGCCGGATTATGCCCACATGTCGGCCTCATCCAAGCTTGACAGGCTCACCCTCCCAACCTTATATCCGCGCGACCTTGGCGAACGCCTCGCGACGCCCGTTCCTTCTGGACGGTTTTCCGGGCCATTTGCCACCCTGGCGGGGTAGCTCAGTTGGTTAGAGCACGGGAATCATAATCCTGGGGTCGGGGGTTCAAGTCCCTCTCCCGCTACCATCTTCCCCCTACTCCTTGGACGCTGTGGGGAAGGCGTTGTTGCCAAGAGTGCCGTCATCCGACCAGCGATTTCGACTTCAACGCGCCGGTTTTCGAGGATCTCGAAACACCGTAACGGTTTCGATCAGGCCACGCATTGCCCCTGCACATCCGGAATCGCCAGGAAGCAATGCCCTTGGCACGCCCCGTCCGAAGTTGGTTCAGTTGCCCCTCGTAGCGGGCGAGCACCGCAGGGTGCAGCACGATCGGTCGCAGCGGGTACCCGATGCAACCCTGCCAAAATGCTCTTGGGCTCTTCGTTCAGCGTTGTTGATTGCGGTCCCAGCACGGTTGGGTCGCCATGGCCCTTCGCAATGGCGTTGACCAGCCGCTCCCATCTCCTGAGACAACTCCCCCTCTACGGCTCGTCCCTCTCATCGCGCAGATTGGACACAACGCGGCGGTTCTGCGACCTGCAGGCGGTGTCGGGACAGTCGCGGACCAGCCTGTCCTTGCCGTAGCCCTTCGCCCACATGCGGCTGCGGTCTATGCCGCCGGCGGCGAGGTAGTCCATCACTGCATCGGCGCGCTGCTGCGACAGCGCCGTTTCGTTTGCGCCGGGATCGTCGGCGAAACCCTGCAGCTTGAGCAGCCAGCGCGGATACTTTGCTAACCAGGCGATCTGGGTGTCGAGGGTGGTCTTGGCGACAGAATCGAGCGCGGCCGAACCTTTCGTGAAATAGGTGCGGCGGCCGACATTAAGGATAAAATCCTCCTCACTGCCCGGCTGCACGTTCTGGAAGGCGGCAATCTCGGCGTTGGTGACGTCGGGCGTGGAAGGGGCCAGCGTGTTGCTGGTCGAGCAGGATGCGGTCAGCACCAGTAGGCTGGCGGCGAGCAGCCGGCGGGTGTTTTCAATCATGCGGTCCATGAGGCGCCATCATTCGACAGAGGTGGAAGCGGGCGCCTGGTCGGCGATGTGCGGCAGGACTTCCACCGCGGTGCCGATCGGGCACCGCTGGTAAAGGTCGATTATGTCTTCCGGGAACATGCGGATGCAGCCGCTGGAAGCGTCGGTGCCGATGCTCCATGGCTCCAGCGTACCGTGCAGGCGGTAGCCGATGTCGGCGCCGTCGCGGTACAGATAGAGCGCGCGTGGCCCGAGCGGATTGTTGGACGCGCCGCCTGCGATCATGTCCGGCAGTTCCGGCCTGCGCTTACGCATTTCGGGCGGCGGGACCCATTGCGGCCATAGCGCGCGGCGCTCGATCGTCGCGCGACCGTACCATTTGAAGCCTTCCTTGCCGACGCCGACGCCGTAGCGGATGGCGGTCTTGTTTTCCATGATGAGGTAGAGGAAGTGGTGGCGGGTATCGACCACGACGGTGCCGACCGGCTCGCTGCTGAAATACTTGACGATCTGGCGATGCCATCTCTTGTCTATCTTGGCGAAGTTGGTCTTTCGATAGACGAAATTGTTGTCGATGGCGGTGCCGGCGAAAAAGGATTTCGCGGTCGCGGCTTGAACAATATTGCCGGTTGCACCGACCGCGACCAGCGCCAGGCCGCCGATCACGACACCCCTGCGTGATAGAACCATCGGCAATCCCCCATGCCTTAAGCCTAGCAAGACCATAGTTGAGAACTATTTCGCCTCAAAGTGGAAAATGCTGCAGTTTGCCGTGGAGCACGACTGCCTCCAGTGGTGGCAGGCACCAGCTTCTCCAATGCCCGTGGTAATTGGCCTGGTTGTGCTGATGGGCGTGGTAACCAAGACCTCCATTCTCTTGGTGGAATTACGCGCTCCTGCTGCGGCGCCCGGCCTTTCGGGTTTTGAGGCCCTGCTCGACGCAACCCATAAGCGGGCGCGCTCCATCGTCCCAATGCATTTCCGGAGCCCAAGATCGAGCTTAATTGAATTCCCCTTGGCGGCGGCCTATACGTCGGCCGATGGAAACCATAGCCAGCGCCCAGAGAGAAATCACTCCCCTGTCGGTCCGCGGCTCTCCCGCCCGGGAGGCTGCGCCGTTCCTGCCGATGAGCCGCGCCGAGATGGCGGCGCTCGGCTGGGATGAATGCGACATCGTGCTGGTCACGGGCGATGCCTATGTCGATCATCCGAGCTTCGGCATGGCGATCATCGGCCGTCTGCTCGAATCCCAGGGGTTTCGGGTCGGCATCATCTCGCAGCCCGACTGGCAGTCGGCCGAGCCGTTCAAGGCGCTGGGCAGGCCAAGGCTGTTCTTCGGCGTCACCGGCGGCAACCTCGATTCCATGGTCAACCGCTATACGTCGGATCGCAAGCTGCGCCATGATGACGCCTATACGGCGGGCGGCGAGGGCGGCAAGCGGCCGGACCGCTGCACGATCGTCTATACGCAGCGCTGCCGCGAGGCCTTCAAGGACGTGCCTATCGTGCTGGGCGGCATCGAAGCCTCGCTGCGCCGCATCGCCCACTACGACTACTGGTCCGACAAGGTGCGCCGCTCGATCCTGGCCGATGCCAAGGCCGACCTCTTGATCTACGGTAATGCCGAGCGCGCCGTCGTCGAGGTGGCGAACCGGCTCGCCGCCGGCGACACGCCACGCCAGCTCGACGCCATCAGGGGCGTCGCCCTGTTTCGCCGCGTGCCCGAGCATTTTACGGAACTCCATGCCGACGATCTCGATTCCGCCGACGAAGGCGCCAGCCGCAAGCCCGGCGATATCGCGATCCGGCTGCCATCGTTCGAGCAGGTCGAGGGCGATCGCGATGCCTATGCCCGCGCCTCGCGCGTGCTGCACCGCGAGGCCAATCCCGGCAATGCCCGCCCGCTCGTCCAGCGCCATGGCGACCGCGACCTGTGGCTCAATCCGCCGCCCATCCCGCTGACCTCCGAGGAGATGGACGCCGTCTACGACCTGCCCTATGCACGCGCGCCGCACCCGTCCTATGGCGACGCCAAGATCCCCGCCTGGGACATGATCAAGTTCTCGGTGACGGTGATGCGCGGCTGCTTCGGTGGCTGCACGTTCTGCTCGATCACCGAGCATGAAGGCCGCATCATCCAGAACCGCTCCGAGGGCTCGATCCTGCGCGAGATCGAGAAGATCCGCGACAAGACCCCGGGCTTCACCGGCGTGATCTCCGATATCGGCGGGCCGACCGCCAACATGTACCGGATGGCCTGCAAGGACCCCAAGATCGAGGCGGCCTGCCGCCTGCCGTCCTGCGTGTTTCCCGATATCTGCCCCAACCTCAACACCTCGCATGACGACCTGATCCGGCTCTACCGCAAGGTCCGCGAGGTCAAGGGCGTCAAGAAGGTGATGGTCGCCTCCGGCGTGCGTTATGACCTGGCCGTCAAGAGCCCGGAATATGTCAAGGAACTGGTGACCCACCACGTCGGCGGCTACCTCAAGATCGCGCCCGAGCACACCGAGCGCGGGCCGCTCGACAAGATGATGAAGCCGGGCATCGGCACCTATGACCGCTTCAAGGAGATGTTCGACGCAGCCGCCAAGGAAGCCGGCAAGAAATACTACCTCATTCCATATTTCATCGCCGCCCATCCCGGCACGACCGACGAGGACATGCTGCAGCTGGCGCTCTGGCTGAAGAAGAACCGCTACCGCGCCGACCAGGTGCAGACCTTCCTGCCTTCGCCCATGGCGACCGCGACGGCCATGTACCACACCGGCGTCAACACGCTGAAGGGCGTGCGGCGCGGCGCGACCGACAAGGTCGAGACCGTTCGCGGCGGGCGGCAGCGCCGGCTGCACAAAGCATTCCTGCGTTACCACGACCCCGACAATTGGCCACTGCTGCGCGATGCCCTGAAGGAGATGGGCCGCGCCGACCTGATCGGTCCCCGCCCCGACCAGCTCGTGCCTGCCCACCAGCCCCCCGGAACCGGCAAGGCCGCTGCCACCAAGCGCCCCGTGCGCCCGATCGGCAGAGGACAGAGATTCACCACCAAGGGCGTGCCGTTTCCAAAGAGGTGAGCCGTGACGCTCCGTCAGCATAGCTGATCTGCCGGGCGGCGATCCGAGCACAAGCAGATCCGATTTCGCCGGCAGCTTGGCGCCTTATGTCGGACGTTTAAGCTACGTTGAGCAGCTTTCAAAAGCGGACTTCGCCAGCGCCCGCACCGGTACTTCGCAGCTGAGGACCCACTGGACAGTCTCTGCGAGCTTCGGCCACCGCTTAACGGCGGTTGAAGCGGAAGTCATTGGCAGACGACGGGGAAGGCGTGATCGGGTCCTTTCTTTTGGGCCGACAAATCACACCCGCTAACACCAGAATGAGATCGGCTCTTGCGAGGCTGGACTATCAAACACGAATACCTGAAAGACATTAAGCCCAAACCCGCCTCTTGAAGGAGGAGAAAAAATGAAACGCATCGAGATGGAGATGAGCGGCGGCTGCCAGTGCGGTGCCGTGCGCTACCACGCAAGCGCTATGCTCGACAACTCGCATCTCTGCCATTGCCGCATGTGCCAGAAAGCCTCGGGCAACATCTTTGCCGCGCTCGTCGCCGCGCCCGATGAGGCGCTCACCTGGACACGCGGCAAGCCGAGCGTCTGGAAGAGCTCGGAGCTTGTCGAGCGCGGCTTCTGCGCCAATTGCGGCACGCCATTGTTCTTCCACCACCTCGAAAACGGTCGCACCAACCTGATGATTGGTTCGCTTGACGATCCGCACGCCTTCCCGCCGCTTGCCAGTACCTGCACCGAGAACATGGTGGCGTGGTTCGATACGATCACGGGCATAGAAAACACCGGTGCTACCGAAAATAACGGAGCCGACTGGGCCGCGGCGATCAAGGAGAGCAACAACCAGCACCCTGATCACGATACCACCTCGTGGGTGGTGAGGAGGCGTGATGGCTGAGTACTATTCCGGCGGTTGCCAGCGCGGCGCTGTCCATTGCCGCTAATTCGTGCCTCGAAGCAGCCGTCAGCTTCCGGCCCATTCGGGTCATTCAAAAAAGTGGTTCGCGAATGGCTATGGTGGCCCGGCCCGTGAGCGCGCCTTCTCGCTGCATGACGGCGGCAAAGAAGCCGTATCGTTGCGCGCGGGCGTCAGCGACAGATAGTCCGGATGAGATGAGTTCGCCAGCTGCGGCGCGGCCTCATTAAGCGGCACAACACGAAAGACTGGACACGCCGCCAGGAAAGCGGCCACCTGGTCCTCATTTTCCTCGGGCAGCATGGAGCATGTAGCGTAGACCACCCGTCCACCGGGCTTCACCAGGCGTGCCGCGCTCGCCAGGATCCGGGCCTGCAACGACACAAGCTTGTCCAGACCCTGTTCCTCCCGTGCGCGCCAGCGCGCGTCGGGATTGCGTCGCCAGGTGACGGTGCCGCTGCATGGCGCGTCGACCAGCACGCGATCGAAACCACCCTTGTGGCGCTTGATTCAGCCGTCTCGCCGGCCAGGAGCCTCGTCTCGATATTGTGCAATCCGGCCTGGGCCGCGCCGACCTGATCGGTCCCCGCCCCGATCAGCTCGTGCCTGCCCACCAGCCGCCCGGCCCC
>NZ_RZRY01001040.1:0-1711 GCF_003998035.1 Mesorhizobium sp. M2A.F.Ca.ET.039.01.1.1
GCCTTGATCGAAACGGTGAAATGATCGCCGCCGGCGCGCTGGCGCGAGGCCTCGCGCTCGACGATCAGCTCCTCGGGCCCGGCGTTGGCGTAGACATAGCTCACGGAACCAAGATGCTCGGCGACATCGGCCTTGACCGGAATGTCGCAATCGCCCTCGCCGGCCTCGAAGAAATGCTCCGGCCTGACGCCGAGCACGATTTCGGCGCCGATGGCGGGAAAAGCATCGCGGAGCGGCTTGCGCAGCCTGGCGCCGCCATGGTTGACGAGCTCGACGATCGCGGCGCTGTTTGACGTATCGACGACTTTGGCGCTGAGGAAATTCATCTTTGGCGAGCCGATGAAGCCGGCTACGAATCGGTTGGCTGGATCGTCATAGAGGTCGAGCGGCGCGCCGATCTGCTCGACATTGCCGGCCTTCAGCACGACGATGCGATCGGCCAGCGTCATCGCCTCGGTCTGGTCGTGCGTCACATAGATCATGGTGACGCCGAGCTCCTTGTGCAGGCGCGAGATCTCGACCCGCATCTGCACCCTGAGCTCGGCGTCGAGGTTGGAGAGCGGCTCGTCGAAGAGAAAAACCTGCGGCTCGCGCACGATGGCGCGGCCGATGGCGACGCGCTGGCGCTGGCCGCCGGAGAGCTGCTTCGGCCGGCGCTGCATCAATTCGTCGATGCGCAGGATCTCGGCGGCGCGTTTCACGCGGCGTTCGGTGTCGGCCTTCGGGTTGCCGTTCATGCGGAGACCGAAGGAGAGGTTCTGCTCGACCGTCATATGCGGGTAGAGCGCGTAGGATTGGAACACCATGGCGATGCCGCGGTCGGCCGCCTCGACATCGTTCATCACCTTGCCGCCGATGGCGATGTCGCCGCCGCTGATGTCCTCCAGCCCGGCGATCATCCGGAGCAGCGTGGACTTGCCGCAGCCGGAGGGGCCGACGAAGACGACGAACTCGCCGTCGGCGATGTCGATGTTGGCGCCGTGCACGACCTCGAAGGAGCCGAAACGTTTTATGACATTGGTAAGGGTGACGGCGGCCATCGCGCTTCTTTCCTATTTGACCGCGCCGGCGGCGATGCCGGCGATGAAATGACGCTGCAACAGCACGAAGACGATGAGCATCGGAACCGTCAGCATCACGGCGCCGGCCATGATGCCGCCCCAGGAAACCTTGGTCAGGCCGATCAGCGTGCCGAGCGCCACCGGCGCGGTCATCGCGCCGGGCTGGCTGTTGATCAGCAGCGGCCAGAGATAGTTGTTCCACGAGGCGAGGAAGAGGATGATCGCCAGCGCCGCCAGCATCGGGCGGGCCAAGGGCAGCGCCACGAACAGGAAGATGCGCCATTCCTTGACGCCTTCGACGCGCGCCGCGTCGAACAGTTCGGCCGGCATCATCGAGAAAGCCTGGCGCATGAAGAGCACGCCGAGTGAATTGAACAGCGGCGGGACGATCAGCGCGATCCAGGTGTTGGCCAAAGCGAAGTCGCGGGCCACCATGATGAATTGCGGGATGAGCACCACCGCGTAGGGAAGCGTGATGGTGCCGAAGATGATCGCCACCACCGCGCCCTTGCCGTGAAACTCGTAACGTGCCAGCGCCCAGCCGGCCATCGAGGTGAGCAGTACCGAAAGCACGGTGTAGGTCACGGCCACCGAGACCGAGATGCCGATGGCGCCGACGAAATTGGTGTCGCGCTGCAGATTGTTGAAAT
>NZ_RZRY01001041.1:0-1711 GCF_003998035.1 Mesorhizobium sp. M2A.F.Ca.ET.039.01.1.1
CTCTTCCCGTTCATGCCGTTCCCGACACCTTTGCTCAACGAGCATGGCGAGCTGATCGGCGCGGTCAACATGTTGTTCGATCTCACTGACCGGAAGCGGGGCGAGGATGCTGCCCAGCACCTCTCGGCGGTTGTTGAGTCCTCGTTCGATGCGATCATAAGCAAGAACCTCGGCGGCTTCATCAAAACCTGGAACCAGGGTGCTGAGCGGCTTTTCGGCTACACCGCAGAGGAGGCTGTTGGCAAGCACATTACGATGCTGTTCCCGCCCGAGTATCGAGACGAAGAGGCCATGATCATCGAGCGGATCCGCAACGGTGACCGGGTCGAGAGTTTCGAAACCATCCGTCGCCGCAAGGACGGCACCGACATTCCCGTCTCCCTCACGATCTCTCCCGTGCGCGACGGCGCCGGCCGTATCGTCGGCGCCTCCAAGATCGCCCGCGACATCACATCCGCGAAGGAAAGCGAGGAGCGCATCCGCATGCTGATGCGCGAAGTCAACCACCGGGTGAAAAACCAGTACGCTGTGATCCTGTCGATGATCCGCGAGACCAACAAACGCTCGGGGAGCCCTGACGTTTTCGAGAAGCAGGTCCGTGAGCGCATCATGGCGCTGTCGAGATCTCACGACCTGCTTGTATCCGCCGACTGGAAGGGTGCGACGGTGGCAGATCTTCTGCTGGCCCAGGCCAAGCCGTTCGGACGCGAGGACGCCATCGGCCTGCACGGCCCTGCCCTGGTCCTAACCCCCAACGCTGTACAGTATCTCGGGATCGCCTTTCATGAACTGTGCACCAACTCCGCCAAGTACGGGGTGCTGTCCGGCCGCAAGGGCTCGATCACGCTGAACTGGAAAGTGACTGACGAGGACGGCGACCGCACGTTCCAACTGACGTGGACCGAGAAGGATGGGCCCCGGGTCAAGGCTATCGCCCATGATGGATTCGGTACCGTCGTGCTCAACCGGGTGGCGCCGGCGGCGCTGAACGGGACTGGCGGGGTGACCTATGATGCTGACCAGGTGGTCTGGGCGCTCCAGGCGCCCCTTTCCTATGTAGAAGCGTTCCAGCGCGGGGCAGCGTAGTGCGGTAGGCCCCACCTCCATAATTAGGCAGGGTCAGCGGGGGCATCTTTGGTCCGGCCGACCTGGCGCGCGAGCTCGGCAAAGGGCGGCACGCCGGTCTCGTCCTGCGACAGGTTGGCCAGTTGCAGCAGTCGTAGCGGAAAGCAGATCGCCTCCCGGTGGGCCGGCGACATATCTTCGTACACACGCTCGTCGGCGGTGACGGACGCTTCGGCCCTGCGTAGAGCGTCGTCGATGGCGTCAATCGACAGCACGCCATGGTGCACCAGCGCATTGTTGATGGCCGCGACCGCCATCATCAGCCCTTCAAGCTGCAGGTTGGCGACGTTCATCGGTGGTGCTTGACATAGGCGCCGGGTTGACGGCCGCCCTTGGGCGCCTTGGCATCTTTGGAATGCTCCGCGATCGCGGGGCCGGAACCGGACACTTTCTCCGTTGCCGGCGAGGGTGTTGCGGGTCTGGGTTGCGGGCGGGAGGCGTCCTAGGGTTTTGTGCTCGTGGGATCGGCCATGCTCGTGCTCCGGAGTTGAACGCAGATCAACTTGGGAGACGGTGCTAAGTTCCCATACGTCCGGCATCTCAAGGGTTCGATGTGATGGCCGCGGTTCCCAGCACGGTAGGAAGC
>NZ_RZRY01001042.1:0-1711 GCF_003998035.1 Mesorhizobium sp. M2A.F.Ca.ET.039.01.1.1
GACGATGGCCTGCTGAAGATGTTGACCCAGACCCTCGAAACGCGTGGCGTCAAGGTCGTTGGCGCGCACGAGGTCGTTCCGGAACTGACGGCGGGCGAGGGCACATTGACAGCGGCCGGACCAAACCAGTCCGACTGGCGCGACATCGAGGCCGCTCGCAAGGCGGCCAAGGCCATCGGCGCGCTCGATATCGGCCAGGCGGCGATTGCGATCGGAGGTCGCGCCGTGGCGCTGGAAGGCATTGAGGGCACAGCCGGTCTGCTCGACAGAATGCGGGATTTGCGCGGTCATGGAAGGCTGGCCGGCAAGGCGCGCGGCGTGCTGGTCAAATGCGCCAAGCCGGGTCAGGAATTGCGGGCCGACTTGCCCACCATTGGCCCGCAGACGGTTGAGGCCGCTCATGCGGCAGGCCTTGCCGGCATAGCCGTCGAGGCCGGCCGTTCGCTCATCCTTGAAGGCCCGACCACGCTTGCTCGCGCGAACGCCTTTGGCCTTTTCATCATCGGCCTGCCCGCGACGGAGCTTGCCAAACGGGGAGCCGGCTGATGGCCGCTGACAAGCCGATCAAGCTCGCGATCGTCGCCGGCGAGGAATCCGGCGATCTGCTCGGCGCCGACATCGTGCGGGCGCTCGAGCGTACGGCCGGCCGCAAGGTTCAGCTTGTCGGCATCGGCGGCCGGCATCTGCAGCAGCTGGGGCTGACGCCGTTGTTTGACGGCAGCGAGATCGCGCTGATGGGTTTCAGCGCGGTGTTGCGCGACCTGCCGCGGCTGATGCGCCGCATCAGCCAGACGGCGGCGACGATCGCGGCAGAGCGGCCCGACTGCCTCGTCACCATCGACAGTCCGGATTTTTCGCTGCGCGTGGCGAAGAAGGTCCGCGCAACGGCGCCGGCCATCCCGATCGTCCACTATGTCTGCCCGAGCGTATGGGCCTGGCGGCCGGGCAGGGCGGTGGCGATGAAGCCCTATGTCGACCATATCCTGTGCATCCTGCCGTTCGAGGTGAAGGCGCTTGCCCGTCTCGGCGGACCACCGGGCACTTATGTCGGTCACCGGCTGACGCGGGATCCGGGCGTGCTTAGCGCCGCCAAGGCGCAGAGCCAGCCGCGCGACCTCTCCGACGACCGTGTCAAGACGGTGCTGGTGCTGCCCGGCTCGCGCCGCGGCGAGGTCCGCCGGCTGATGGAACCGTTCGGCAAGGCGATGTCGGCGCTGCGCCAACGCGGCCATCGCCTGCGCCTGCTGTTGCCGACGGTGCCGCATGTCACCGAGCTGGTGAAGGCCTCGGTCGCCAGTTGGGACGACAAGCCGGAAATCATCATCGAGCCGGAGCGCAAATGGCAGGCCTTCGGCAAGGCCGATGCGGCATTGATCGCGTCTGGAACGGTGTCGCTCGAGTTGGCGCTTGCAGGCGTTCCGATGGTTTCCTGCTATAAGCTGGACCCGATTGCGCGCCAGTTGCTGCAGCATATGGTGACGACCTGGTCGGCCCTGCTGCCCAACCTGATTTCCGACCGCACGCTGATTCCGGAATTCTACGACCAGTATGTACGGCCGGAAAACCTTGCCCGGCAACTTGAGGCCCTGTTTGCCGACACCGGCATGCGCGCCTGGCAAAAGGCGGGCTTTGCCGAAATTGCCCGCCGCATGGCGACTGAACGGCCCTCCGGCGATATCGCCGCGGAAGTTGCGATGGGGTGTATCAAGAG
>NZ_RZRY01001043.1:0-1709 GCF_003998035.1 Mesorhizobium sp. M2A.F.Ca.ET.039.01.1.1
GTGAGCAAGTAGCGCAGCAGCCCTTCCAGAAACGTGCGGTTTTCCGCCGTGTCTTCGAGCTGGAGCGGCGCAAAGCCGGTGGCCTGCATCGGCTCCATGACCTCGTAGCGGCCGCCGAGCGCGCGAATGAAGAGCTCGGCGCCGCGCATATAGTCGAAGTAGACGCATCGCGGTCGCGGCGAAATCCGCATCGCCTGCGCCATCAGGAATGACAGAACGACGGTCTTGCCCGAACCGGTCGGGCCAAAAACGGTGAAGTGGCCGACGTCGTGAACGTGAAAGTTGAAATAATAGGCTGTCTGGCTGGTCGTCTCGAGAAGCGCGATCGGCCGCTTCCAGTGCAGTCCCTCACGCTGGCCCGAGGGAAAATTGTGGCCCGAGAACAGCCCGGCGAAGTTCAGCGACGAGATCAGGGCGCGGCGCGCAATGTAACTGAAATTGCCCGGCAGCTGTGCCCAAAACGCAAGTTCGGTGTTGAGCGTTTCTCGCACCGGCACGATCGACATGCGCGACAGTTCGGCGGTTATGTCGGACAAGGAGCGGTTGAGCCCTTGGACGTCGGCAGCGAGCGCCATCACCGTCAGGTGGTGCTGGCCGAAAACAACCTCGCCACCGGCAAGCTTGTCAGCGCCGGCGTGCACGGAATCCTCGACCGTGGTTCCGGCCTCATCCGAACCGCTGACCTGGTTCGAGATCGTGTTGATGCGGCGCATGGCCGTCACGCGATCCTCAATCGCAAATGACTGCGTGAGAATAAATTCATGCGGCAGCCTTAACAGGCCATCGAGCGACCCGGGGGCGGTAAAGGGAGGGTATTCCTTGATGGCCACCATGGCGGCAATCTTGCTTGTCTGCGCCCCCCTGATTTCCAGCGCGGACTTGCCGAAGAAAATTTGCCGGGTAGCACAGGCGCTCGCCAAACTCATGCGCGGCAGCGGCATTTCGACATCAGCGCCGCCAGCAAGGATCTTGGCGATGAATTCGGCAGGTTCGGAAAACAGGCTGCCGCGCCGTGTCACCACGCCCAGGAGCCGCGCGCCATAGGCCGAAAAGTCCTTCACGACGCCATTGAGGACATCGTGCAGTTCGGCCATGGCCTCTTCACGTGTCTCTTCGCCGGCGGTGCTGATGCGGAACGCGTTGAGCGCCTTGTCGACCCACCCGACGCGCCCGACCATCGGGCGGCGGATGAGCGTCAAAAAGGCCTCGTTGACGAACAGGTTCTTCGAGCCCAGCTCATCCATGTAGCGGGCATCGAGCTCCGCCACGAAAGGGTTGTCGAAATCCCCTTCGATTTCTGGCGTCACGTGACGCCGGATGATGGTCGCATAGGCGGCAAAACGGGACGTGGAGAGGTTGCGGAATGTCGTGTTGCGATTGAACAGGCGGTTGTTGAGCTCTGCCTGATCCATTGTCTGGAAGGGCAGGCCGCCAAGCTGAATGACCCCGACGAGAAAGCCGCTTTTGGTGACGACCAGATTGTCGTCGACATGGCGCAAATAGGGGACATGTGCCTCCACAGGCTTTTCCCGTTTGCGCGCTTTGGCGAATTTCAGGTCGGCGGTTACGGTCACGGCGAATAGCTCCTCGCGCCCCAAAAGCCTGAGTTGGCGACCGCGCCCCGCTTCGACAGCCGGCGCTCGACTATGTGAAAAATGTATGGGTCGCGCTGGCACAGATAGGCGCTGATCAAATGCGTCGCGCTGAAC
>NZ_RZRY01001044.1:0-1705 GCF_003998035.1 Mesorhizobium sp. M2A.F.Ca.ET.039.01.1.1
ATCTGATCGTCGCCGGTGAAGTCTCGGACCATTTGCGCGGCATATTCGCGTCGTCGACTTTCCGGGATTTCCCCTTGGATGATCGCACGTTGGACGGCGCTTCGCAGGATTTCGCAATCGAATGCAGACATCTTGGCGCGTAACATTGTCAGGCTCCTGGATACAGGCTGAAGCTCAACTCCCAGGCCGCCGCAATGCCCTTTATTCGGTCCGGGCGATTAGGGGATCATACGCCTTACCGCGCATTTCGCGAGTCGAACGAATGTGGGTCCAACAACCGGACCATCGACCGTCACCACGGGAAGGATTGTGACGACGAATCCGGCCATCACACTCGGTGCCATGCGGTTGGCAGTCGCCTTTTCCGTTGCTGGTCTGCCCGGCGCCGATGACGTTCCCTTCTAGCCGGCGCAGCCGTCTTGTCCCGATCCTGCCCGCTCCATTCGCTGCGCTCCCGTGTTGGGGACAAGCCCGCTTTGAACGCCGTCTCCTTTGGACCGTCCTCCGGGACAGAAACCATCAACCAAAGGAAAAGACCATGACCAACAATCGCAACACCAAGTCCGAGGCGAAATCGCCGCTCTACCAAGCCTACACCGTGCGCGATGCCAAGGAAGGCCAGAAGGGCTTCTGGGTCCTCCTTCTTCGCCCATGACGACGGCGAGGGCGGAACGCTCCTCCTCGACGCACTGCCCATCGACGGGCGAGTCGTCCTGCGCACGCCTAAGGCCGACGAATAGGAGGCCGCCATGCAGATCTTGACCCAAGACCTGCGGGAGAAGCTGCTGGCGAATGGTCGCCAGCAGCAACCTCTCCGCGGCACCGACGACGAAATCGACTTCGTCCCTGTCGTTAAGCTGTTCACGCCGGATGCCGGCGCGACCTGGCTCCTGACGGAAATTGACCCGGAGGACCCGGACCTCGCATTTGGACTTTGTGACCTGGGACTTGGCTACCCGGAGATCGGTAGTCTGAGCCTCTCCGAGCTCGCTGCCGTTCGAGGCCGCCTGGGCTTGCCTGTCGAACGCGACCTGTGTTTCAGGCCGGACAAGCCGCTGTCGGCCTATGCCAGTTCAGTCAAGCTGCGATTTTCTTGTCGGTCCGCTTCGCAGGCGCCGGCGTTTCCGATTCGGTTTGCGGCCGAGCCCCATGGTCTTGGCCAAGGCCGAGCGCGCAGCGGTGTAATTCGGCGCGACCATGGGATAGTCCGCCGCGCAGGCCCCATTTGGCGCGATATTCGTCCGGTGTGAGGCCATAGTGGGTCGACAGATGGCGCTTTAGCGATTTGAACTTCTTTCCGTCGTCAAGGCAGATGATGTAGTCCGCCATCACCGACTTCTTGATCGGGACCGCAGGCTTGAGAGCATGCGCTGCGCATGGCGGCCGAGGGCGCTGTCGGACCTCGTGACGGCCGCGATTGTCGCCGGCTCGAATGGAGGTTCCGGTCATGGACAGGAAAGAGAACAGATCTAGCGTGGACATTTACGCGACGATCACCGACCGGATCGTCGCGCATCTGGTAGAGGGGTGTACGCCCGTGGGGTGAAGCCATCGAGCTGGGCAATGCGAGTGGCGCAAAACACGCTCTCAAGCATCTCGATCTCCCCACCGCGATCGCTGTGCCTAATTCGGCCGTTGGAGCAGGCTTTCCGCGCGCTGCCGGATCGTCCGGTCGATGGAGCGTGAAGCAGCCGTGTATCTGTCT
>NZ_RZRY01001045.1:0-1703 GCF_003998035.1 Mesorhizobium sp. M2A.F.Ca.ET.039.01.1.1
ATTATGACGGCATCAATGAGCAGGTCCTGCTCGACATGAACTGGCAGGGCAAGCCGCGCAAGGTGCTGGTCCGCCCGGAACGCAACGGCTATCTCTACGTGCTTGATCGCGCCACCGGCGAGGTCCTGTCTGCAAAACCTTATGGCCCCGTCAATTCCAGCAAGGGCGTCGATCTCAAGACTGGCAGATTGATGGAAAATCCGGACAAGCTGACGGGTACCGGCAAGGTCATCCGCGACATCTGTCCGACCGCCTCGGGCCTCAAGGACTGGCAGCCTTCGGCCTTTTCGCCGAGGACCGGCCTGCTCTACATCCCGCACAACAATCTGTGCATGGACGAAGAAGGCGTCGAGGTGAACTACATCGCCGGCACGCCTTATGTCGGAATGAACGTGCGCATGATTCCCGGGCCGGGCGGCAACCGCGGCGCCTTCACCGCCTGGGATATCGCCGCCGAGAAACCAGCCTGGAGCCTCAAGGAGAATTTCCCGGTGTGGAGCGGTGCGGTCGTGACCGCTGGCGACGTGGTTTTCTATGGGACGATGGAAGGCTGGTTCAAGGCGGTGAGCGCCAAGACCGGCGACCTGCTCTGGCAGTTCAAGACCTCGTCCGGCATCATCGGTCAACCCATCACCTATCGTGGCCCGGATGGCCACCAATATGTCGCCGTTTTGTCCGGCGTCGGCGGCTGGGCCGGCGCCATCGTTTCGGGCGACCTCGACCCGCGCGATGCCACCGCCGCGCTCGGTTTCGTCAATGCGATGAAGGACCTGAAGAACGCGACCACGGCGGGAGGCACGCTTTATGTGTTCCGTCTGCCCTGATGCATTCGGCTTGATCCACGGCGTGGCCCAGAAGCTGCTCACGCGCATGGCGCTCGGCATCGCCGCGGTCGCCTTGCTGCTCTTGCCGGCGACGGCCGGCCCTCGTGAGCTCAGGGTCTGCGCCGACCCGAATAACTTGCCCTTTTCCAACGCGGCCGGCCAGGGCTTCGAAAACAGGATCGCGCAAATCATCGCCGACGATCTCGGGGCCAAGCTGACCTATACCTGGTGGGCGCAGCGCCGCGGCTTCGTGCGCAACACGCTAAAGGCGGGACTGTGCGACCTCGTGCCCGGCACGCCTGCCAATCTCGAAATGCTGCGCACCACCACGCCCTATTATCGGTCGTCCTATGTCTTCGTGACGCGCCAGGACAGCCCGGACGTGACCTCCTTCAACGACCCGCGGCTGCGCGACTTGCGCATCGGCGTTCAACTCATCGGCGACGACGGCGCCAACTCGCCTCCTGTCCAGGCGCTTGGCCGCCGCGGCATCGTCGGGCACCTCATCGGCTACCCCGTCTATGGCGATTACTCCGCTCCCAATCCGCCCGCGCGCATCGTCGACGCGGTGGCGAGCGGCGAGATCGACGTCGCCGTGGTGTGGGGTCCGCTTGCCGGCTATTTCGCCCAGAAGCAGAGGGTGCCGCTACGCATCACGCCCGTCACGCCGCGCATAGACGGACCGCAACTGCCCATGATTTACGATATCTCTATGGGCGTTCGGCGTGAGGACGATGCGCTGCGTGGTGATGTGAACAGCGCTCTCGCCAGGCACAAGGCCGAAATAGACGCCCTGCTGGGTCAATATGCTGTGCCGCGCCTCGACGCCTCCGGGAGGCCTGTGCGATGAGACCGGTTGCCGCGCTGCTCCTGCTCGCG
>NZ_RZRY01001046.1:0-1683 GCF_003998035.1 Mesorhizobium sp. M2A.F.Ca.ET.039.01.1.1
CTGGTCGACAACACCGCGCTCTCCTTCGAGCAGATCGCGCAGTTCTGCGGGTTGCATCCGCTCGAGGTCAAAGCGATCGCGGACGGCGAGTCGGCGCAGGGCATCAAGGGCATGGACCCGATCATCACCGGCCAGCTGACGCGCGACGAGATTGCGCGCGGCGAGAAGGACATCAACTACCGGCTGAAGCTGTCGGAGCCGAAGGTTCGGGTGCCGGAATCGAAGCGCAAGGGCCCGCGCTACACGCCGCTGTCGAAGCGCCAGGACCGGCCGAACGCCATCCTTTGGCTGGTGCGCAACCACCCCGAGCTCAAGGATGCGCAGATTGCCCGTCTCGTAGGCACCACCAAGTCGACCATCGAGCAGATCCGCGAGCGCAAGCACTGGAACTCGGCCAATCTGCAGCCGATGGATCCGGTGACGCTCGGCCTCACCTCGCAGATCGACCTCGACCTCGAGGTCAACCGCGCCTCGCGCGGCCGCGAGCAGCCGCAGCCCGTCGGCGACACGCTGCTGCCCGCCGCCCTCACCGAACGGCTGGTGCCGGCGCCGGAGAAGCCGAAGGATGAAGACCAGGAGCTCGATGCCAACGCGGTGTTCGCCAAGCTCTCGGCGCTCAAGTCGAAGGACAAGGGCGAAGACGACGAGCAGGAGTAAGCCTTCCGAGGCTATCAACAAAAAAGCCCGCTTCGAGCGGGCTTTTTTGTTGGACAATCGCTCGGGAGGAAGTCACGTCCGCGCGGCGCGGTCGGGCGCCATGCCGTAATCCTCCGAGCGCTCGACGGCGCGGTAGAAATCGGCGAGCTGCTTGCCGCGCTCCGGCTTGAAGGTGCGGCCGGCGATGACGACCGAAGCGATGCGGTCGATGCGGAAGGCGCGGAAATCGTCGCGCATCTCGCACCAGGCAACCAGGGTCCAGACCTTGCCCCAGAACCACAGGCCGAGCGGCCTGATGTCGCGCGCGGTGCCGCGCCCGGCCTCGTCGGAATAGTCGATGGTCAGCACCTGGCGTTTCTCGACGGCGCGCTCGATCAGGTCGATCGCCTCGCGCGCGGCGTCGCTCACCACCCACATCGGCGTGTGGATCTCGGTGCGGGCGATGCGGTCCTTCTCGGTATCGGGAAGCACCGCGCCGATCTTGACCAGCGCCTCGTCGGCGGCCCTTGCCATCGCGGCGCCGCCAAAGGCGCGCACCATGCGGGCGCCGGCAACCAGCGCCACGATCTCGTCACGTGTGAACATCAGCGGCGGAAGGTCGAAACCTTCCCTCATCATGTAGCCCACGCCCGCTTCCCCGTCGATCGGCACTCCGGTCGACTGCAGGTCGGCTATGTCGCGGTAAATGGTGCGCTCGGAAACCTCGAGCCACGTGCCGAGCTTCTGCGCGGTGACCAGTCGGCCACCCCGCAAATGCTGCACGATCTGGAAAAGCCTGTCGGCGCGGCGCATCGGTTTCTCCCTCGGGGTTTATGGCTTCAGCCCTTCGCGCTTGCGCGCGGTCGGCACCAGCATCGACTGGCCTTCGACGACATCGCCGACCGTGCGCGGCGACGGTTTGATGCCGTTGATGCGTGGCGTGTTCAGCCTGTCGTTCCAGCTTTTTACCATACGCAGATTACTCCGGATCATGTTCGTTGTTGTCAGGATCGAAGCCGCTCCAAATACCGCATTCCTCCTGACAAC
>NZ_RZRY01001047.1:0-1683 GCF_003998035.1 Mesorhizobium sp. M2A.F.Ca.ET.039.01.1.1
GGTCAGGCGAGACTCACACGCGGCAGCCGGAGCTAGCTGACGGCAAGGCGGCTCGTATCCGGCTGCATTTTCACCTGATCGAGGAGGAACTGGCACATGCATTTGAATGGCGTCGGCTGGATCGCAGCCATCATCGTCGGCGGCTTGGCGGGCTGGCTCGCCGAGATGGTCATGAAGAGCAACACCGGCATCTTCATGAACATCATCATGGGCATCGTCGGCGCGATCGTGCTGAACGCGATCCTGCAGGCTCTCAACATCCAGTCGTTCGGCGTCGGCTGGGTCGCCTATCTGATCACCGGCTTCATCGGGGCCTGCCTGCTGATCTTTGTTGGCCGGCTCGTTCGCCGGTAAGGCGCGCGAATGCGTCGCTGAACGAAGCCTGCTATGCGAAAACGGCCGTGGCGGCATGCGCTGCCCCGGCCTTTTTCTTTGCCGCGAAAAGTCCTAGATGACGAAAGACAAGCGGCTGGCGAAATCGCGGCCGCGAAGGGTTTGAGATGGTCACAGTCGTAGACACGATCGCCAACCGGCCGCGCCCGCGGCATCCCGAGAAGGCGCACCGGCCCGACCAGGAGGTGCTGCGCAAGCCGGACTGGATCCGCGTCAAGGCCCCGGTCTCCAAGGGCTATTCCGAGACGCGCGAGATCGTGAAGTCGCACAAGCTGGTGACGGTGTGCGAGGAGGCCGGCTGCCCGAATATCGGCGAATGCTGGGACAAGAAGCACGCCACCTTCATGATCATGGGCGAGATCTGCACGCGCGCCTGCGCCTTCTGCAACGTCGCGACCGGCATCCCGACCGCGCTCGATCCGGATGAACCGGCGCGCGTGGCACACGCCGTCAAGCAGATGGGGCTGAGCCACGTCGTCATCACCTCGGTCGATCGCGACGACCTTGCAGATGGCGGCGCGCAGCATTTCGCCCACGTCATCCGCTCCATCCGCGCGGCGACGCCGTCGACGACGATCGAGATCCTGACGCCCGACTTCCTGCGCAAGGACGGCGCGCTGGAGATCGTCGTCGCCGCCAAGCCCGACGTCTTCAACCACAATCTCGAAACCGTGCCGTCGAACTACCTAACGGTCCGGCCCGGTGCCCGCTATTTCCATTCGATCCGGCTGCTCCAGCGCGTGAAAGAACTCGACCCGTCGATCTTCACCAAATCCGGCATCATGGTCGGCCTCGGCGAGGAGCGGAACGAGGTGCTGCAGCTGATGGACGATCTGCGGTCGGCCAATGTCGACTTCATGACCATCGGCCAGTACCTGCAGCCCTCGAAGAAGCACCATCCGGTGATCCGCTTCATCCCGCCGGACGAGTTCAAGTCCTACGAGACGATCGGCAAGACCAAGGGTTTCCTGCTCGTGGCATCGAGCCCGCTGACGCGTTCCTCGCACCATGCCGGCGAGGATTTCGCCAGGCTGCGCGCGGCGCGCGAGGCGCAGCTCGCGAAGGCCAGCTGACTTTCAATGCCGAAATTCGAGGCGACACGCCGCGTCGCGCATACACCGCAAGAAATGTTCGCGCTGGTGGCGGACATCGAGGCCTACCCGCAATTCCTGCCGCTCTGTGAATCGCTCACCGTGCGCTCGCGCAAGGAGCGGGACGGCCGCACCATCCTGGTTGCCGACATGAGCATCGGCTACAAGGCGATCCGCGAGACCTTCACGACACAGGTGC
>NZ_RZRY01001048.1:0-1681 GCF_003998035.1 Mesorhizobium sp. M2A.F.Ca.ET.039.01.1.1
GGGCGATGGCGCAGAAGAGATTGCCGATGACGAAGAGGGCAGCGAGGCCGACAAGCACGGGCTTGCGCGGCAGGCGCGCCGTTGCCATGGCCACGATCGGCGCACCGAAGACGACGCCGAGCGCATAGCCGGTGACCAGAAGGCCAGCCGAAGGGATCGAGACGCCAAGGTCGGCCGCGACCTCCGGCAACAGGCCCATGATGACGAATTCGGTGGTGCCGATGCAGAAGGAGGCAATGGCAAGCGCCAGGATCGGCAGCGGCATGGGGTGTCCGGTCTGAATCGGTTCAAGATCGAGACTGACTTTGAACCTGGCCGGCGCACAAGCGTCATTGTTGCAACGCAGCAATGCAGAAAGAGGAGAGCGAGGTCGCGACGAACAACCTAGGTGAGCGGTTTAAGCTCCTGGGCGATCGTCGGCAGCAGTTCCGAGACGTTGGGGTGGATGTGCATGGCGCGCGCCAGCGTCGAGATCGGGGCCTTGGCGTACATGAGGTCGAGCACGCAATGGATCGCCTCGTCGCCGCCTGGCCCGAGCACGGTGCAGCCGAGGATCTCGCCGGTGTCGGCATCGGCGAGGATCTTCATGAAGCCTTGCGTCTCGCCCTTCTCGACCGCGCGGCCGACACGCGTCATCGGCCGCTGGCCGACCAGCGCGCGGCGGCCGGATTTCTTCACCGCGGCTTCCGTCATGCCGCAGCGCCCAAGCGGCGGATCAATGTAAAGCGCATAGGCCTCGATGCGGTCGGTGACCTTGCGCGGATCGTTGTCGAGCAGGTTGGCCGCGACGATCTCGAAGTCGTTGTAGGAGGTGTGGGTGAAGGCGCCCTTGCCGTTGCAGTCGCCCATCGCCCAGATGCCGGGCACGCTGGTGCGCAACAGGTCGTCGACGACGATGAAGCCGCGCTGGTCGACCTCGACGCCGGCTTTTTCGAGGCCAAGATCGTCGGTGTTGGGGACGCGGCCGAGCGCCAGCAGCACATGCGAGCCGACCGCCGGCGGCTGGCCGGCGGAGAAAGTCACGGCGACCTCGTTGCCTTTCCTGGCGAACGCGATGTCGCCGGCGCCAACATGGACGGTGATGCCTTCATTTTCGAGAATGGCCTGGATGGCGGCGGACGTGTCCTCGTCCTCGCGGCCGGTCAGCCTCGGCGCCTTCTCGATCACCGTGACCTCGGAGCCGAAGCGGCGGAACATCTGCGCGAATTCGAGCGAGATATAGCTGCCGCCGACGACGATCAGATGGCTGGGCAGGACATCGAGATCCATCATCGAGGAATTGGTGAGATAGGGGATGTCGTGGACGCCGGGCAGGTCGGGCACGGAGGCGCGGCCGCCGGTGTTGAGGAAGATCTTTGGCGCGGTCAGCAGCTCGTCGCCGACACGCACGGTGTCGGCGGATTCAAAGCGCGCGTGGCCGCGATAGAGCGTGCACTTCTCCATGCCCGCGATCCAGGTCTCGAGCCCCGTGCGGGACGCGCCCGAAACCTTGTCCTTGCGCGCCTTGATGGCCTTGTAGTCGACGGCGACGGGACCGGAAACCGTCACGCCATAATCGGCGGCGCGGCGGGCGAGGTGCGCGGCATAGGCGCTCGCCACCATCGTCTTGGTCGGGATGCAGCCAGTGTTGACGCAGGTGCCGCCGATGAGCTTGCGCTCGATCAGCGCCACGCTCATGCCG
>NZ_RZRY01001049.1:0-1676 GCF_003998035.1 Mesorhizobium sp. M2A.F.Ca.ET.039.01.1.1
CTTCTATACCGTCATGAAAGCTTCGGCTGCTCGCCTGGTCGCGATTGCTCTCGCCCAATACAATTGAGCACGCCCGGCTGCTGCCGATCCTCTTCCACTGTGTCGACAATAACGGCCCACCTTGCGAGTGCCACCCTCTTCGCTCGCTGGCCGAAATGCATGGTCCGACATTCCGGCCGTCGTTGAGACCATGCGTCAGTTTAGGATGCCGACCCGCTTCAGAGCCGGCAGGTAACCCGGAGGGAGAGGGAGGTACCGCTTACGATGGTCCTGCTCAATGCGATTTTTAAGTACTGGCGTTGACCAACCCGGATTTAGCGGGCGCGGGAGCAATCCTGTAAGCGATTTGTAGCTTCGCAGGAAACGCTTGCCTCAAGGTTGGTCTGGCTCCCACCATGACGACGCGCTCGGGCCGGCCACGACGGTCCAGCGCCTTTCCGAGGAAGTGCTTGCCCGACGGCAGTTGATGTTGCGCGCTGAAATAAAATTCCACGTCTCGCCGGCGCTATCGATGGCGCGATAGAGATACAGCCACTGGCCGCGGACCTTGATGAAGGCAATAATTTTCCTCCTTTATTTGCGACGCACCTCGCCTCAGCGTCGGAGCAGATGCCCGCGAAACCAATGGGCGAAAGATCATATGACAATAACAAGGCGTCGTGAACTGTTCTAACTCAACTGGACGGATTGTTGCGGCACTTGCTTGTGACAGGCACCGGTAAATATCTCCCTCCTGATCGATTTCTTCCAGATCGAGAGAGCCCGACACGTTCTTACACACGCTCCCATCCTTATTTAACACCCGTATATCATCGATTTGCAGCCATTCGTAGTGCTCGCCCAGGAGCATTTTCACGCTGGTGCCGCTTACATATGGCAGCACAATGGAGAAATAACCGTCATGCAGATGGTTTGCTCTAAGCAAGGCGACCTTGGACTCGTATGTGTCCCCAATTGCGACCTTCAGAGGTGAGAAACGCACATTCATATCTTCATGGTTTAGGTCAAGCTTAAGTCCTCTTTGCACCAGACCGCTGAATGTGAAATCAAGCCCCAAGCTGCGCGTTTCATATGCACCCAGCCGATAAGGTGAGGGTAAGCACCTTACATCTTTCCAAGCACTTTCCAAATGAAAGATTGTCTTCTTACGATGTGGCCCCATTAGATCGTCGTACTCGAAGTCTTTGAAAAATTCCAACTCCGCTTCAATAGGCATGTGGGCATGACGGAATAGAGCTGCATGGGCCGCCGCCTGCAAATTGGAATACTCGTGCGTCACGCCGGCCTTGGTAAAAAACGTCCTCGCATCATCGATGAAGCGAACGCATTCAGCCTGCACCTTGGCAACCTTCTCGTACTGCTTGTCACTAAGTATAATTTCACCAAGAATCGCCTCTCCGTCCACATCATAGTCCACAACGGCGCCTTCCTTGATTGCGCAGCATTGCTCAAACAAATCGTAATTCCACCAAGACGATGTAAAGAGCGCTTTGCTGTTTGCCGCATGGTAAGGTTCGTCGGACGCGACCACATAGCGGCTCATTATGTCGACTTTCATTTCGTCTTTGAAGGTCCGGGCCAAATATTGATGCGTATTGCCGTGATATCCTGTATCTGCCAAGACGACCGTGTCGCCTTCCTCCAGCCCCAGTTGTTTTGACATATAGCGCATCTGT